>JANXQE010000439.1 GCA_025356925.1 Limisphaerales bacterium
CGTCAGTAGTTGTTATTCAAAAAGCATCTGAGAGCAATACCGATATAGGAGAATTTAGAGCTTCAAAAACGCGTATAGATTAGTCAGAATGAGGATCAATATGCTGGTTGAGTGGATTAGACTCGAAATATCATAAACTGCCTTCAGTTCTGAATCTGTTGGAGGCTTGGCCTGGGCGGGCATCTTTTTGAATCAGTGTTCTGTCTTTTTCGCGTGCAAAATAAGCTCGTTCCCGTCTGGGTCTGATATGATGCCGCCGCGACAGGTAGAAATATCAAATGGCTTCTCAAGCAGCACTGACTTGGTCTTGAGGTGTTCGAGCATTGCGTCAAGATCCACAACTTCGTGAATTAGCGGTTACCTCGTGCCTGATTCTTTTCAGCGTCTTAGCGGGTCCGTCATCGCTTGCTTCCCCATCGACCCAGTTGATGGCGCACACAGTTTTTTCGATTCGTGTCCCCAGCCGCGGTGGTGATAAAGTCGGAGTGTTGTGACGGCATGGAGCGGTTAGGAAAACTTTGGCGATACGATTATGAATTATTCCGACATAGAAAAAATCCAGCAAGCCGGGCTCATCACCGCCGAGCAGCAGCAGCGGATCGTCGCTCATTTCAAACTTAAGGAAGAGTCCAGCAAAGCGCTGACGATTTTCTCGTTCGTGGGAGCGGTCCTGGTGGTTTGTGGAATCACGCTTCTGATCGGCGCGCATTGGGACCAAATCCCGCGCGGGATCAAGATTGCCGTTGGCTTGGCGCTGATGCTCGGCGCCCACGGCGCCGGCTGGTATCTTCGGGAAAAGCAGGGGATTTATCGCAAGAGCGGTGAAGCGCTCCATCTTGTCGGCTCGGGGCTATTCCTCGGCAACATCGCGCTGATCGGCCAGATTTATCATCTCTCCTCCCGGCTGCCGAACGCCTTTCTGCTCTGGTGGGCAGGCATTGCCGCCCTCCCGTGGCTGCTGCGCTCCAAATCCCAGCACATTCTCTGTTTGCTGGCCTTCGGCGTGTGGTTTGGCATGGAGATCACTGATCGGGGCAGCCTGATTTTCTTCGAGGATAATGAATACCAACTGCTGGTCTATGTAGCGCTGGGCCTCGTTTACATGGGCCTGGGCTACTGCTTGCGCCGAACATCATTTGCTGAGTTTGCCAGCTCGACCGAAAAGCTTGGGCTGCTGGCCATTCAATGCTTTGCGTTCCCACTGACCTGGGC
Source organism: Limisphaerales bacterium (assembly GCA_025356925.1). GTDB lineage: Bacteria > Verrucomicrobiota > Verrucomicrobiia > Limisphaerales > UBA8199 > JANXQE01. Next base: position 1,213 of record JANXQE010000439.1, read on the forward strand.
AGTCTTTTATAAGAGCGGACTTAGCGTCGGGCAGGCGTCACCCTGGGTTTTTCCCGCCTTGAGCCTGGTTGCTTTGGTGCTCGTTACGGCGGGTATTCCGGCTCTGACCAAACTTACACGCCAATGGCGTTGGACCTGGGGCGTGTCTCTAGCGGCGGTGGTCGGTCTTTTAGCGGGGCAACTCTATTTCGCCCCGCAATGGTCTAACCCGTTCGGCGGGGTCGCACCAGAGGGCGGCTATCACTGGCTGTGCAGCCTGGTCCTTTTTGTTTTCTGCTTCCTCCAAATCCAGGTCGGCGTCCAGGAACGATCTCCCTGGATGGTGAACCTGGGAGTGGCCTTCGTTGCGCTCCATATCTTCTCCGTTTACCTGAACCTGTTCGGTTCCATGGCGCGCACTGGCTTGATGTTCCTGCTCTCGGGCGTGTTCCTGATCGTCTTTGGGATTTTCCTCGAAAAGCGACGCCGAGCATTAATGCAGCAAATCAAAGTGCCGGTATAACGAACCGCGTACATAAGGAACGAATATGAAACTGAAATTGTTTGTCCTGGTGCTCGTGCTCCAAACCGCCTGGATCCTCGGCACCACCTTCGTGCAGGAATGCGGCCTGGCCTCCGGCACGGTGGTTCTGCTCGAAACCCGGCCGGTCGATCCCCGCGACCTGCTGCGCGGCGACTACATTACCCTCAGCTACAAAATCAGTGATGTTCCGCTGAGCGCGTTTTCACCGCCACAGACCAATAGCTTGCCGCCCGGCGCCCTCGTCTATGTTGCCGTCGAACCACGCGGCGCTTTCTACGAAACGGCAAACGCTTCCTCCGCCCCAATCACGCCCGCGCCTGGCCAGGTGGTGCTTCGCGGCCGGGTTCAGGCCTCGTGGAGTGCTGCGTCCGTCCATGTCGAATACGGCCTTGAGCGATATTACGTCCGCGAAGGCACCGGGAGCCCTCGCGGGAAAATCACCGTCCAGGCAGCTATTCCCGCCTCTGGTCGCGCCCAGATCAAAGCTGTGTTACTCGACGGCAAACCCTTCGCCGAGGCCATCAAAGTGGCCATTCCTTGACCCGGGTCAAAGCGCGAACCGCGGCCGACCGCTAGTTTGTGGTCATGAATGAACGACCGCTCATTGACTCGGAACGCGCCGGAGTCGTGTCTCTCCCCGCCGAAACGCAGTTCGCGCCAAATGGCATTGTCAGCCGCACCTTGCTGCGCACACCAACCTCCCGGGTGGTGCTGTTCGGATTTGCCCAGGGCCAGGAACTGACCGAACACACCTCGACCCAGGAAGCCCTGGTTCAAATCTTATCCGGTGAGTGCGAATTCGTCCTGGCGGGCAAGGTGCATGGGCTAAAGCCCGGCGATTTGGTGTTCATGCCGGCTCACCTGCCGCATTCGGTCAAGGCGACGCAACCCTTCTCGATGCTCTTGACCCTGTCCAAGCCTTCCCGTCCGGTCGAAGCTCGGACCGGAACCCAAACCGTTTCAACGATCCAGGCCTGACCTACCCGTTCCATGGCTGACAAAACCGTTTTGGTGGACGTGCGACAGGACCTGCGCAATGGACGCGAACCTTTTTCAAAAATCATGAATGCCGCCGCGGCCTTGGGCCCCGACCAGCAACTGTTGCTGCTCGCGCCTTTTGAACCGGTGCCGGTGGTTGAGATCCTGGCCAGGCAAGGCTTTCGGCACACGGCGCACCTGTGCGAATCCGGCGATTGGGAAGTGCGCTTTGTCCGCGAGGACGGCTGTGTGGCCTTGGATGAAGCAGTGCCTGGTGCTCCTCAACGTTCCAGCGGAATTGCCGCGCCACGCCCTACCGAGATTGTCGAAGTAGACGCCCGCGGGCTCGAGCCGCCGCTGCCGATGATTAAGCTTTTGGAAGCCTTGGCTACGTTGGCCGCCGACGCTGAACTGCATGGTCGCACAGACCGGCGTCCTATCCATCTCTACGCACAACTTGAGCAACGCGGCTTTACCGCCCACACCGAGGAGCAATCCGATGGCAGTTTCCTTACCTATATCTGTCACCGTTAAACCGCCACCAGTGCGGGCCAGTGCCGCCGTGACTTCGTCATTTGGGGCAAAGCCTCCGTCAGTCGGTCTGCCACTCGCCTTTATCCTGACCGGACTGTTCGCCTTGTGCGTCGGTGTTATCTGGCTCGTAGCACGACCAGACTTCCTTGCCGCCTACCACTACAACCAATACGTCATCGCCGAGACCCATTTGTTCGTGCTCGGCTGGATCTGCTCGGTCGTGATGGGGGCCATGTATCAACTGGTGCCCGTCGCGCTGGAAACCAAGCTCTACAGCGAAACGCTCGCGCGCTGGCACTTTATTCTTCATTGCATCGGCTTCATCGGGATGGTTTGGATGTTCCATAATTGGAACATGAAGCAAGTGGGACATTTTGGTTCGGTCCTCGGGCTGGGCCTCGGACTTTTCGTTTACAACCTCGCTCAGACACTTCGCCGCGTGCCCAAATGGAATGTTACCGCCACGGCTGTGACGGCGGCGCTTGGCTGGATCTCGCTGGCTATCCTGGCCGGCCTGGCCATCGCCACGGCCAAAAGCCTCAACGATGCTGATTCGCTGTCATCCCCAGTCGGCGTGGCGGCGCCGCTCGTTCGTGGACTCAGGTCCGTTGCGGCCTTCGTTGCTCGTTTCGACCCGATCAGCGCCATGCACGCGCACGCCCACCTCGGCGCATTGGGATGTTTTATCATGCTCATCATCGGGGTATCTTACAAAGTCATCCCCATGTTTACGCTGAGCGAGGTGCAAAGCCGGACGCGGGCTGTTTGCAGTGTCGCCCTGCTCAACCTCGGCCTGGCGTGCTCGTTCCTTGCCGTTGCGCTGCGTTGGCGCTGGAAGCTCGCGTGTGCGCTGGTCGTGATTACGGCTCTAGCCCTCTATGGCTGGGAGCTTGCCGCGATTATGCGCCGGCGCAAGCGCCGTACTATCGATTGGGGCATCCAGTACTTTCTCTCCGCAGTCGCGCTGTTGCTGCCGCTTTCAATCCTGGCCGTCGTGTTGTCTTGGCCGGGCCTTCCTTTGAACCTTCTGACCGGGCAACTCGAAAACCTTTATGGTTTTCTGGGACTCATTGGGGTCATCACCTTCGCCATCATTGGCATGCTCTACAAAATCATTCCGTTCCTGGTTTGGTTCAAAAGCTACAGCCGGCAAGTCGGACGCGCCCAGGTCCCGGTTCTGGCCGAGATGTACTCCACCCGCTGGCAGGCGATTGGTTATTGGAGTTACCTGGCCGGCCTGGCTGTTAGCTCTGGCGGAATCGTGTATTCATCTCCGACCTTGATCCGTTGGGGTAGTCTGTCGCTCGGCTTGAGCCTGGTCGCGCTCCTGTTCAACGTCGCCCTTATGCTGACTCATTTCTTCAAGCCGAAACTGAAGCCGCTGTCGCCCCACACCCCCGTCCCGTTGAAATTCGCATGACTCCTCTTCAACTCACTGAGCCCGCAGCCCTCGAAACTTTGCGCCAGGTTATCGACCCTGAGTTGGGCTGTAATATCGTCGATCTAGGCCTGATTTACAGCATCGCCATCAACGGCCCTCGCGTGGCCGTCACCATGACTCTCACTACTCCCGGCTGCCCCATGCACGAGAGCATCCGCTGGGGAGTTCAGGAAGCCCTGCTCAATCTTGACGGGGTCGAGGAGGTCGAAGTGGAACTGGTGTGGGACCCGCCCTGGCACCCCTCGATGATGACGGACTTCGGGCGCTCGGCGACCGGTGTCGGAATTTCCTAACCATTAATAGCACGAAAAAGCAAAAAAATGACTAATACCACACAACCCGAAAACCTGATTGGTCCTGACCGGGTCATGGACGTTCGTCCAATTCCGTGTTCCATCAAGCATGGTCTCATCATCCGAACCTGGCTGGACCTGCCCGTCGGGGCACATTTCATTCTTTTGAATGACCATGACCCCGTCCCGCTCTATTACCAGTTCTCGGCGCAATGGCCGGATACGTTTAGCTGGCAACATCTGGTTAAAGGCTCGGACGAGGTTCGAGTGAAAATTACCAAACTGAAGCCCTTGGCCGAAGTGCCCGAGCCCGTACCGCATTGCTGCGGTGGGCATTGAGTCAGTTGTCTGGGAAGTGCCGCCAAGGCATTCGGGGCAACCCTCGGGGACCGGGCCAGAATGTTTTCGTTCCCGACGGGGTTGCGCCTTGCTCGCGATCGAAACGGGGCCGCGGTGACGATGGCCCAATCACCCCTCGCCTCGTCTGCGAGGATCCTCCCAGCGACACTTTGACTTCTGGCCCGGACCTGATTGAATCGTTGTCATGTCCTTAGTTCCGGCTGAACTCAAACAAAGCGCGATTATCAATTCTCTCCGGGGCTGTCAACTCTTCGTGGGTTTACCCCAAACGGACCTCGAGAACATTGCCGCTGTGACGGTGGTGAAATCGCTGGAGAAAGAGGAGTATCTTTTTCACGCCGGTGATCCCGCTCGCGGCTTTTACGTCGTGCAGCGCGGCGCGGTCAACGTCCACCGGGTCAACGCCGCGGGCAAGGAGCAGATCATCCATATCTTTCGCGCCGGCGATTCGTTCGCCGAAGTCGCGCTCGCCAGCACCACCGGTTACCCCGCCGATGCCCGCTCGATTGAATCCACCCAGGTCCTGCTCGTGCAAAAAGCGGGGATCCTGGCGTTACTCAAGCGCCAGCCCGAACTGGCGCTGCGAATGCTCGGCTCGATGAGCAGCCATCTGCGCGTGCTGGTTGGGCAGCTCGAAGATCTGACCCTGAAGGACGTTGAAACCCGCCTGGCCAACTGGCTCATCAAACGCTGCCCCAATCCTCAGAGCGAAGCGCCGGCCCGCATCGAGCTCACCATGACCAAACGCGTTCTCGCCGCGGAATTGGGAACGGTCAGCGAGACTTTCTCCCGAACGCTGGCGAAA
>JANXQE010000461.1 GCA_025356925.1 Limisphaerales bacterium
ACTCGAGAATCCGCTCCGGCCAGTCTACCCAGCGCAGGGACGCCTATGCCCGCCGAGCCACTGGTGCTTCAGGCCATCCGCAGTGCCCGGCCGGTGGTCAACAACCAGGTCGAGGTTCAGCTCACCGCCGCCTGGACCCAGGCTCCCGCCACCCCGATTCAGGTCCAGCAGTGGCGCATCGAACGCGAGGACGGGTCAATTCTCTGCTTTGGTCAGGACCTCGAGTTCAAGCGGGCACTCCCCGTCGGGACTTACAAAGTAACGGTTCGAGCTCAGCGCGACGCCAAGAGTCCTTTGTTGGCCGCGCTCGGCACTTTGACGGTGACCCCGCGCGAGGTTCTGCTCGAGCAGCGGCCCGCGCGGAGCAACTCTTCTATCTAGGTGGCGCGGCGTCGCTTCCAGTAATTCCGGCGCCGGCATTGGCGCCCGAGCTGACACCTGTGGTGCCTCGTCCGGTTCCATAATCGGCACCAGACATCGAGCCGCTTTCGTTACGCGATGGGCTATCTCCCCCGTGATGAAGCCACGAGCAGCCGCTCAGGAACGCTATCAGGCCGATCAGCGTGATGACTTTTTTCATCGATGCTCCTTCGACTAAACGTTTCAGTGATGACAGCAATCTCGCCCCATCTTACCGTAAGTCAAATGTCCGTGCTCGTGGACCGCAGCGCTCGTTCTAGCGCAGGCCAGGCTTTCCAGCCTGACGCGAAAAAATCCGCCCCCGGCTATTCTGACGTGGGCAGCGATGGATTTCGCCGGTGCGAGAGCCACTCTTTCCACAAATCCAATTCCACATACAATTCGAAAAACACCTGGGGGCGCAACTGGAAGTAGCCGACCATTAGATGGCTTCTTTTCTCATCGAGAGACGCCTGCAGTTTTGCCGAGACCACCATGATCGGCGCGAAGGGATCCGCCGGCACACGGTCCCACCAGCCGGCTTGTTCAAAATCACGCAAATACCATGGTAACGGCCAGTAATCTCCCTCGGATGCCATGACTTTGATGAGCAACTTGTGGCCGCGCGGGTCTACCGTCGCCAAACCCTCGATTTGCTTGACCAGATTCAGAATATCCGGCGAGGTTTGCGCGTAGACATAGGGGTTCCGCGGGTCCGCGGCATACGTAGTGTCGGCGCGCCAGGCTTGCCAGGCCAGGTGAGCCGCCCCGGCCAGCAGCAGCCCCCTCACGGCTATTCTCACCGCGCCGGTTCGGGCAGTGCGGATCAAGACTGCCGCGCCGACACCGGCCAACAGGATTGCACCGTGCCAAAAGCTTAACAGGCACCAGGGAGTTTTGTAGGCGATCAGGCTGTAAAAGGCCGTCAGCCCAAAGGTGTAGAGGGCAAGGAACCGCACAAAACTTGCGTTGGCGCCAGCGAGCCGTTTGCGCCGGAAGCCGGCTATGGCTCCGATGATTGCCAAAAACAGAATAACCGCTTCGGTCCACACCGGACCGTTGCCGGTGTGAAAGAAAAGCAAGCGCTGTAAATAAAAATACCAAGGATAAATGTGGGGGGAATCGCCGGCGGCGCGATGCGCCCATGGGAGGTAGGTTCGTATGGAGTCGACCGGGCCGTTGGGGTTGCTGAAAAAGGAAGAGAACAACACTAGCGCAATGATTAGGCACGCTCCGAGAGCCGCAGCAATATGCCAACGATCGAGCGGAGCTGCTTTCACCGGCGGAACGCTGGCATCCAGCACACGGTTCCACACCTGATTTAACCCGATGGCGAGAGTACCTGCGGCAAGAGTGATGACAAAAGTCTCTTTCGTGGCAGCCATCAAGCCGAGACCTGCGCCTGCCAGAAGGATCCATCCTATGCCCCTGGTCCGCCAGTAGCGCCACCCGCCAACCGTTGCAAGGAAGGTAAAGAAGACCAGGAGCATTTCATGGATGAAATAGCGGCTGTAAAAGACCAGGGCAGGGGAGGTAGCGGTGAACACCGCGGCCCAGATCACTCCCTGCCGTCCCAAACCGTCGGACACCAAGGGCAAGAGCAACAGCAGGCCGAGACCAAACAGGACAGTGACAAAGCGCAGGCGGGCGTCCGTGTAATGATCCAGGTCAGGCGCAGCGCTCAGGCGTTCGAGCGCGAAGGTGGCGTAAAAAAGCGAAGGGCCGTGATGCTCGTTGGGATCGTACCTGTATCCCTCGTGATTCCAAAGCTGGCCGAACTTGATAGCGTTGACCGCCTCATCATTGTGCATCGGCCGCTGGTCCAGACTGGGCCAGCGCAACGCCAGGGCTGCGCCTGCCACAAGCAGCAGGACCAGCGTGAGCGAGCGGGTCATTTGGCCGGCCGGCCGTAAACTTCAATCTCCGTGTATTCGTTCAGGGCGCTCTCGGTGCTGCCTTTGGAGAAAAACCGCATGTAACGCGCGGTTACCCCCTTGGTATCGATGAGTTTTCCTTCGTGGATCTCAAAATACTCGCGATCGGTTCCCACTCCCAACCCAGAATTGTTACCCTGGTCGTTGTTAAAGATCGTTTTCACGTTCTGGAGGAAATCCTGGTCGTCCGCGATCTGCACGATCACATCGTGATAAACTTTGGCCGAGTTGTGCGCGTGCCAGATTACCACCGCGAAAATCTCCTGGGGACTGCCGAAATCCATTTGGATCCATTGCGTGCCTTTGCGCAGATAAATAATGCTTTGCTCGCTGGCTTCCTTGTCGCCATCCGTCACTTTGGCGAGTGCCTCGGAAGTGGCGTTCTTGTCGCTGCAAGTGAGTTTGGCGCCGGGGGCGATGTTCTTCAGCCCGGGAGGTACCATCATGGGCGGACGCGGCTTATCCGAAAGCGGTTCGACGAAAGTACTGAGCTGGATGTCTTTCGGTGTGCCCTTGAACGCCGGCGAGGGCAGCTTAATCACGAGTGGAACCTTGTCTCCTGAAGCGGCAGGACTGTCGGCGGCCTCGGCGGTTTGAGCCAGCATGAAACCGACCGGGGCGAGCCCCAGGCAAAGCGAGAAGCCGAAAGTTAACTGCCTGACTGGATTTCGAAATATTTTCATTATTTGTTGTATCGTTTGAACCAAAATTAATAAAATCCGTCCGCGGGGACAAGCCCGTTTGCCAATGGAAAGACGAATGGCGGCGGGCGGGTATTCAGCTAGAGGAATTGCAGTTTGGTGGTGGGGGCTTCGGGATCCCAGCCGCGGGACGGTTTGCTGTTGATGGAGGAAACGTCCTTGATTGAGATCTGCCGGCCGCGGGTTTTTGGGCCTTTAATTTCTACCTGCGAGGGGAGGCAGGTTTGCTGATTAATCTTTTGATATGCCGCGGGTTTGTACTTGATGTAGAGCTCGGCTGGTGTGTCGGTTTCGAAGAACAGGATTTTGGAGTTGAGCGGGATACAGTGATAAATCTTGTTCAGGATGGTCCCGCCGAAGGTGAAGCGTTTCAAGTAAGTGGCTTCGCGGTTGGTGTAGGCCGCGGTGAAAACGCGCTCGCGCTCCGGCAGGCCGCAGTGGACGAGGTCAGGCCCGACGAAGAGTTTTTCGGGAAGGTCGACGACCTGGTAGTGGCCGTCCCGGAAGACCAACATCAGTTTGTCAAACTTGGTGCAGTCCACTCTGAATTCTTCACCGCTGACCTTGTGACCGACGTAACCGGACTCCCGATCATACCCCACCTTGAAAGCTTTGAAGGCCACTTCTTTGGCGTCAACCTCGTCGTACCGACTCGACTTGGTGAGC
>JANXQE010000369.1 GCA_025356925.1 Limisphaerales bacterium
CCCAGGAGGGTTTTGCCGCAGCCCGGCGGGCCGTAAAGCAGAAAGCCCTTGGGCACCGAGTGATGAAATCGGCGGAACAGCGCCGCGTGCAGGAACGGGAGCTCGATCGAATCGCGGATGCCCTGGACGGCCTCCTGCTGACCGCCGATGGCGGTCCAGGGTATCGGCTCGACGCGTGTGAAGGTTAACTGATACTGATAACTGATAACTGATAAGAAATTGCTTTTCGCGCGCCGCCCTGTACTTGACGCTGCGCGGGTAAGCACCACCAGATCGAACGTTTCGGCGTTGAGCAGGAAGAACCCCTCCTCCCCGGTGTGCGCCATGGCCGTGGAGAACCCGCCGCGCTCCAACCCTGAGGCGAGCGCGCGGGCGGTCTTCTCGTCGTCCTCGACAATGAGCAGGCGCATGGCCATACCTTAAGGCAAACTTGCCAGACCATATGCACTGCGGCGAGCCACAACCGCCTTAAGATTTCTTCATTCTTCAGAATCGATCGGGCCGTGATTTTTGGCAGTGCCACTCCACGGATGCTTAGAGAGGATCCAGTAACAGAGACCAACTTCAGACTGAAAAGACACGTGAGCTTACCGTAATGGAGCCGTGGAGTTTGTGGCAGCCAGTGGCAATTAAAGGAGAGACCGCGGGCGGATTTGGGATTTGAACCACTAATGCTATTGGAAACAAGGCGCGGTGGTATGGACCGACCAACTGCGCCATGTGCGCCAGGCCCGCAAGCCCCGTCGGAATGTTGGAACTCTCCGGCAGTGGCAGCATTGGGTCGCGCATTGGCATCAGAACTGCCTACAGGTGAAAGTTATGTCTGATCAGGCCAGAGTTCTGGGCAAGCGGATACTTCTCGTCGATGATGACAAGGGAGCGCGCGACTCAATCAAGCTGCTGTTAAACATTGATCGGCACTCTGTCGTGGAGGCCAAAAACGGGCAGGAAGCCCTCGAGCTTTTCCATCAGGGAATTCTCGACCTTGTGATTATCGATTATTTCATGCCGCACATGGACGGTAGCGAGTTGGCAGCTCAGATTAAGCTCGCGGCTCCTGCATTGCCCATCCTGATGGTAACGGCCTACATGGAAAAGCTGGTCGATAGCAATAACCCGGTGGATGCAATTCTCGGTAAGCCCTTCGGGATAGAGGAATTGCGCCAGACGATCGCCCGGCTTCTCACTTGATTTGTTCGGTCTCGTCGGGATTACCAGCGAAAATGACGGTACGGGTCGTCCCACTCTTCTGGTTGGTCGATGTACAAACCCGCGAGCCAACGGCCCTTGGGAGTCCCGATACCGACCGGATCGTGAAAGCGATCCAGCACCGGCGGGGAATCAGAAACTCCCAGGTTGGCCAGCAAGCGCGACAGCACAAAGGATGCGCGTCGATAAGTCCGTTTCAGGTTCGGCTGCTTCTCGCTGAATTGCCATGGGGTCATCTGGCAGAAAACGACCCTCCCACCCTCGGCCTGAGCCAATGCACCGTCGCCTGTAATCCTGGCTCCCGCGGAAATGAGTGGAAACAGCCCAGGATCCCGGTTGTGCAAGTCGGCTGGCCCGATTCCTGCCCCGAAGGAATTGAGGCCGAACGGCTCAAAAAACGAGGAGATGTGCTCTGCGTTCCGGGTCTGCACTCGAAACGGTAGCAGCGGGTTCAGCTCCTCCTCGGACAGGCCGAGTGCCAGGACGTTTCCGCCCGCCTGAACCCACGCGGCGATCTCCGGACCTTTGCCAGCCAGCTCCTTTCCGCTCCCCGGAGCCAATATCAGGACGTGGCCGGTGGACAATCCTTCATAGTCGGCAGCGGATATTCCGACTGCTGCCAAGTGGCGCTTGCCCTCGGGATCACCAACATAAATCGCCTTCCTGTGCGGTGGTGGTTGCCAGTCTGCGAGGTAGGCCAGGAGGTTGCGCACGAGGATCTCAGCGGCGGGTTCTGTCTCACTGCGTGCGGTGACATCCATCTGGCAAAACAGCACCAGTCCTTTACCTTCGCGGTACTGCAATAATGGACTGTACTGCATGCTGTAACCGCCATCAACAATGGGAAGAAAGTCACCTCGGGCGGGTTTCTCGATGAGGACCGAGGCGACGTTACCTCGATTGCCGCAGCGCCAGAGCCGGGGGATGGGAATGCCGCACCATTGCACCGTCGGCCCATAGCGCGGCCGTAGCTCATACTTCAGCCTGGCCGGCAGGATGGAGGATTCCCCACGCCAATCGTGCAGTTGGGCCAGCCCCAGTCCACCTAAGGCCGGGTGGTCCGGCACCCGCGGGAAGACCTGGCGCAGTCCATATTCCTCGACGCGAAAGCCAAACCGTTGTTCGAGCACCGCCGCGGTTTGCTCGAACAATACTACCTTGAGCCCCTGACGAACTCCGCTGATGTCCGGCGCCGATCCATCCACAGTCAAGGCGGCTTTGCCCACAATTAAGACATCGAAGCCAGACAAATTGGCGCCAGCATTAATTTCCTCAGCCCCGACGCCCAACCGGGTGAGCAGCGCCCGGGTTTCACCTTTTGGATCGAAGATCGCGATTCGTTCCTTTTGGGCCGCCGCCGTGGGTCGGGAGATCAGATCGATGGCAAAGCTGTCCTGTTGAAGCTCACCGGGGCCGAAGTTCGCGACCGCGGAGAGCTCATATTGGCCGCTGGGCGGCGTGCCAGCTATTTCGAAGCCTATCGGGATGCGTGCTTGCTGACCGGCGGGTATGGTGGCCTGGTTGGTACCGCTGGCTGCGCCGGGGCCTCGAAACGACCAGCCGCAGTCTACGGTTACCGTTTTGCGCGAGTTATTGATGAGGATGAGCTGCTTTTCCACTGTGTCGCCTGGGCGAAAAATGTGGTCCTTGCTCGTGAACGCTTGCGCCTTTCCGCCGATGTAAGCCAGCAATGGGCGGTTGTTTTGGATCAGGGCCCGAGCAGCAGGAGTCGGTATCCAATCCGATCGGTCGTAAGCCAAATCCATTCGCTCGTAGCGCTGGTCGGTGTAGTCAGGACTAAACCCCGGGCGCTGCAGGTTCTGCCAATCGACCGTCAGTTCCTGGCGCTGCCGGTTCACGCCTTCATGTAATTTCCAGAAATGCTCGAATTCCCATGGCGAAACCGCCGAGACTCCCCAGGTCCGAAACGCGCGCCAGTTATCCTTCAGGTACATCTCAAAGACCGGGTAGCGCTCCGTAAGCTGCGCCGAGCCAACGTCGACCGGGTAATCCCAGCGATGCCAGAGCTTCCCGGCTCGAAACTGCTTAGCTTCCCAGCGCAGGTTTGCTTTTTCCGACTCGCTGATCGCAAACGCGTGGTCGCCGAGAAACTGCGCGTTCCATTCGGCGAGACAAAACTCCCAAGGCACGGCGGCGCTGCCGAACTCCCGCTGCCCCTTGTACCAGCCGCGGTACATCGTCCAATCCCAGGTGAAAGGCGCGCCGTACTCACACATGAAGGCTGGCTTGACGCCTTGCGTCGACCAATGCTCGAACCAATCCGACAACTCCTGGATCGGCACGAAATTGGGATAGAAATTGATGGCGTGCATGGAACCCAGATTGCCTGAGGCGTGATGGTAAACGATCCGGCTTGGGTCCAGGTGTTTCACGATGGCTTCGGCGCGGGTGGCGAGGGCGACGTTCTGGAGAGCCCAGGCATCACGCGCGTCATGAGTCCCGTCGATCATGTCCGGGTTCATGTCTTCGTCGTAGCCGGTCGCATTATGGCTCATGGAATACATCACGACCGAAGGATGGTTTTGCGCGGCCCGAACATAAAACGCGGCGTGGCGGGCGTACCCGTTGTTTTGGTCCGCGTCGGCTGCTTTCCAGTCGTAGTGGCTGAAGTGCGGCTGAGAGAGAGAGACCAGCATCCCCACGTCATCCGCGGCTTTGAGTATTTCCTCGAACCCGAGGTGCGCTCCGGGTTCGCATCCGTAGTTGTGGGTGTAAACGAAATTAATGCCGAAGCTCTGGAGGCGCTCCAGGCTCTCACGCGCGCCGGCGTACGTTGCGAGCGCGGCGCTGACCTGGGCATTGTCGAGTGGCACCGCTGAGAGGAAGATGCGGGTGCCGTTCAGATAAAAATCGCGGCCATCGATCCAAAGTTCTCGAAAACCGAACGCGACCGTCCAGCTCGTATCCAGCACCGCGCCGGTTCCATCCAGGAGCGAGACCTCAAGGCCTTGCAGGTTTTGAGGCGTGTGAATATCCCAAAGTTTTTCGGGCATCCAGCTTTGGGTGAAGGCGATGGAGCTTTTGTCGAGGTCCTTTTCCTGGAAGCTAGGACTTGTGAATTCCTTAATGCGATCGCGGCCCTGGAAAACCCGTGCCGTTAACCGGTAGCCCCTCTCGGGGGCCAGACCCTCAATCGCCGCGGTAACGGTGAATTCCTTTTTGCGCGCTGACGTTTCGACTTTGATGTTTTTCAGCCGCGACCCGGAGGGTGTGCTGACTAAATACACATCCCCGCACAGGCCTCGGCGGGCCACCGAGCCTGTTTGCTCGCGCGCCGTGGCGCTATCGGTGTAGGAGAGCATCACGCCTTTGAGTGGCAGCGCGATGACCAGCACGCTGAGTGTGTGCGTGCCCAGTTCCTGCAAGGCCGGCGTGAGGTCTATTTCGCCTCCGGGAAACCGAACTTCCCCTACCGGGTGGGCGTCCAGGTAGACCGCCGCGTAGGAGTTGAGGTAGTCGAAGGAGGCGCAAATTCGGCGACCAGCCCACTCTTTCGGTACCGTAATCTCACGTTGGTACCAGGCGGCCTTCGTCTTTCCCGGTCCTTGCCTGCTCCAGTTCGGATGGGTGTAAACGGTCTGGCAATCTTTCTGCATGTAGTCGGTGATCCCGGGCCAACAGCCGGGGACTTTGAAGTACCCCCAGTCAGCCTGGGGGATATCCTTGGCCTGAGCCTCTGCCGGTTGCCATTGCCACAGACCATTGAGGCAAATCCGCTCGCGCGTGGGCGTTGTTTCGTGGTACGCCTTGCGGACGTCCCAGACTGCTGCGACACCGTTTGGCAAAACCACAGCCGACACCTCAGCGCAAACGCCAGTAGCCTCAACTCCGCCGGGGAGCGGACTGAGAAGCAAGACGATAAAAAGTTGGAGGAGAGAATAGCGGCGGACCGAAGCGCGTAACGCGGCTTTAAGATCAGAGAGGGTTTGCATCGGACTTCGGGGGGTAGGTCATCTGCACAAAAAGGTCTGTAGGGATTACGGAGCGGGTTGTCAAGACGTCCGATTCGGCGTGGACGGTGAAGCGATTGTTCGTTTTGATTGTAGATCCGACACCCGTTGCGCGGCGC
>JANXQE010000564.1 GCA_025356925.1 Limisphaerales bacterium
CCGGCAGCTCCGGCGCTTCCGGTCGGCGGCGCGCCGCAATCTCACCACCCAAAGGCCCTCGTCCAAGCTGCTCCCGAGCCTCAGACCAACGACCCAGCGACGACCGCCGCAGAACTGCTTCTCGATCGGGTGCGTCAGGAGTTGGCGGTGATCGAGAAAACCGGCTTCACGAGCTATTTTCTGATCGTGGGCGACTTCGTTCGGTACGGCCACGAAAGAGGCATCGCCTGCGTGGCACGCGGCTCAGCCGCCGGCTCGATCGTCACTTATCTATTGGGGATTTCCAACGTCGACCCCATCCGCTACGGCCTGCTCTTTGAACGATTCCTCAATCCTGAACGGGTCAACCCACCCGATATCGACATCGATTTTGCCGACGATCGCCGCGCCGACGTCATCGAATACGTCCGTCAAAAATATGGACAAGACGCCGTGGCCCAGATCGTCACCTTCGGAACCATGGGCGCCAAGTCGGTGGTCCGCGATGTCGGCCGTGTCATGGGCTTGAGCTACGGTGAGTGCGATCGTTTGGCCAAGATGATTCCCTTTGATCTGAAGATGAGCCTGGAAAAGGCCCTGAAACAGTCACCCGAGCTCAAGCAGGCCTACGAAAGCGAAGAGGTCACGCGCGAACTCATCGACACGGCGATGGTGCTCGAAGATCTGGCCCGCAATGCCAGCGTCCACGCGGCGGGCGTCGTCATCGGCGATCAGCCGCTCGTCAACTTGCTGCCGCTCAAGCGGGATGAGGAAGGCGGTGTCGTTACCCAGTACGCGATGGGCCCGGTGGGTGATCTTGGGCTGCTTAAAATGGATTTCCTTGGGCTCAAGACCTTGACGGTCATTCGTAACACTTGTGAGATGGTGCGCCAAACCCGGGGCATGGAAGTGCCCATCGATGATTTGCCCCTGGATGACGCCCTGACTTACGACTTGCTCAACAAGGCGAACACCCTGGGCGTGTTTCAGTTGGAATCAGGCGGCATGCGCGATTTGTGCCGTAAGTTCCAAATCAGTTCCCTCGAGCACATCACCGCGCTGATCGCTCTGTATCGACCCGGCCCGATGGATCTGATCCCGGAGTTTATCGCCCGGAGGCACGGCGAAGTGAAAATCGAATACCCGCACCCTTTGCTCGAGCCGATCTGCCGCGAAACCTACGGGATCATGGTGAATCAGGAGCAAGTGATGCAGGCCGCCCAAGCCTTGGCCGGCTACACTTTGGGGGGCGCCGACCTGCTGCGGCGGGCGATGGGCAAGAAAAAGGCCGAGGAGATGGCCAAGCAGAGAGACATTTTCGTCAAGGGCGCGGCGCGCGTTAACCACATTCCCACTACTAAAGCCAACCAGGTTTTCGACCTGCTTGAAAAGTTCGCCGGGTATGGGTTCAACAAATCCCACGCCGCAGCCTACGCCATCGTGGCTTATCAAACGGCCTATCTAAAGGCCAATTATCCGGTGGAGTTCTTTTGCGCCATGATGACTAACGACATGGGCGATACCGATAAACTCAGCCAGTACATCGCCGAAGCCCGGGACATGGGTATCGAAGTACTGCCGCCCGATGTCAACGAGAGCGAGGTTTATTTTGCACCCGCCCCAAAATCCGAGGCTACCGATCACTCGAATGGGAAGGCCAATGCCAACGGCAACGGCGACCCGGGTGGCAAGGAGAACCCCTTCGCCAAGGAACGCAGCCGGGGTCCGAGCGCATCCCAAGCGATTCGCTTCGGGCTTGCCGCGATCAAAGGCGTGGGCGAAGTCGCCGTCGAGGCGATTCTCAAGACGCGAACTGACGGCGGGCGGTTCCCATCGCTGGGGCAGTTGTGCGAGCGCATGGATAGCCGTTCCATTAATCGGAAAGTGTTGGAAGGGCTCATCAAATCTGGCGCTTGCGATTGCTTCCACAGGACCCGCGCGACGCTATTCTCCCAGATCGACCGCACTTTGGGCCGTGCCGCCAGCGTGATTGCGGATCGTCAGCGGGGTCAAAGCTCCCTCTTTGGCGCGTTGGAAGATCGGGCTGCGGCCGACGGGGAGGATGAGCAGGCCGGTCTTCCAGAATGGCCCGATCACGAGTTGCTGGCCTGCGAAAAGGAATTGCTCGGATTCTACGTCACGGGCCACCCGTTGACCCCTTACGCGCCATTACTTGAAAAGTATTCTCTGGCGACTACCAAGACCTTGGGTCAACTGCAGAACCGCAGCCTCACACGCTTGGGCGGCATGATCGCCGCGGTGCAAAACGGCATCTCGAAGAAGAACGGCAAGCCCTACTCGATGGTCACCCTCGAAGACCTGGAGGGCGCCGTTCAAGTGCTTTGCATGAATGAAAACTACGATAAGAATCGCGAATTGCTGGTTCAGGGCAAAGCCATTTTTGTCATCGGCGAGGTCAGCACCGGAGAGGATCGCCCCAAGATCTTCCCCCAGGAAATCATGGCGCTGGACGATGTCCCCAAGCGGTTCACTAAGCAGGTTCATTTGCGGCTGCACACCGCTCATTTGACGCCCCAGAGCATCGATTCTATCCGCGACCTGGCAGCGGCCCATCCCGGCAAGTGCCCGCTCCTGCTTTGTTTTTTAAGGCCGGCCGGGGAAGTCATTTTCCTCGAGACCAACGAGCGATTCAGTGTGATGCCCTCGCGGCAATTGCAGCAGGAGGCTGACCGGCTTTTCGGCGAGCAGACCTACTACGTAAAAGTAGACACCAGCCTGCCTGAACGCGCCCCTCGGCGGTGGGAACGCCGAACCGACGACGGCGCCACAGAAGTCTGAACCCGAGGCGAACGCCCGGGGCCGCGCTCCGACGCTGTCCCAGGCATGGGATGAAAGAGATTCTGGAGCGCGATAAGCTCAGCGCTACCTTCCGCCACTCGGGCATGAACCATTGACGCACGGATGGGGCGCCGACGGATCTCAGGCGACCTATCGCCCGACCGACCCCGAGTTAATGTGCTTTAAAGAAGTCTTGGACGACTGCGGCCACGCGTTGGATTTGGGCGTCCGTCAGTTCAGGGTAAATCGGCAAGCTGAGGCATTCGCGGGCGGCTTTTTCTGAGACGGGAAAATCCCCGGGTTTATAGCCGAGATGGGCATAGGCCTTCTGCAGGTGAAGCGGGAGCGGGTAGTGGAGGGCGCAACCGACCTGATTGGCTTCGAGATGTTTTTTGAGCTCATCACGGCGCGGGTGGCGGACCACATAAAGGTGCCACGCACTTTGGGCGTAATCGGCTTCGCGCGGAAGTTGCAGCGGGGTGCTCGCCAGCAGTTGGTGATAACGATGGGCCACGTTGCGGCGCGCTTGGGTCCAGGCGTCCAGGTGCTTTAGTTTGACCCCCAGCACGGCCCCTTGGATGCCCTCCATACGGTAGTTAAATCCGATTTCGTCGTGGTAGTAGCGTTGCGTTGAGCCGTGCTCGCGCAAGGCGCGCGCCCGGGCCGCGAAAGCGCCGCTATTGGTCACCAGCGCTCCCCCTTCACCGTAAGCGCCCAGATTTTTTCCAGGGTAGAAACTAAAGCCGGAGACGGCGCCGAAAGTGCCGACGACCTTGTTTTTGTAGATGGCGCCATGGGCTTGAGCGGCATCTTCTACCAAAGCTAAATTGTGTTTTCGGCACGCTGCCAGCAGCGGATCGAGATTGGCGGGATGACCGTAAAGGTGGACGGGCATCACGGCTTTGGTCCGTGGGGTGACGGCGCGCTCGACTAGTGCCGGATCCAGGTTGAAGGTTGCCTCGTCGATATCGACGTAAACCGGTTTGGCGCCGGTATAAGAAATGGCCCAACTGGTGGCGACGAAGGTGCTGGGGGTCGTAATGACCTCGTCCCCATCGCCGATGTTAAGCAGTAGCAACGCTACGTGCAGAGCTGAGGTGCCACTATTGAACGCGACACAATGCTCGGAGGCGCAAAACCGGGCGAAATCCTTTTCGAATTGCGCGACGTCCGGCCCGAGGCAAAAGGAACAATTATCCAGCGTGCGCGCTATGGCCGCATCGATCTCTTTACGCAGCGGCCGCATTTGGGCCACCAGGTCGAGATAAGGAATGGCTTCATTCTTTCCTGCATTAGTCGTCATTGGGTTGCATCGTAGCCTGTCCAGGGGCAAAAACAACCCTGAAGACCCTGGACAGAAGCGTCCCGGTGCATCCGCAAGTTGTCGGTAAATGTTAGTTCCAAAGGTGGTGTTCATCCTGATTTTTCACCAGCACCACGACCCTGAGCAACCGGGTGAAGCCCGGTCTGCCCCATATCTGACCACAGCCCCTCAACCGCTGCTGG
>JANXQE010000570.1 GCA_025356925.1 Limisphaerales bacterium
TGACTGGCTGCCCGCCCTTCCGCGCCGAAACGGCGGTGGCGACGATGCGTCAAGTGATCGAATCCGAGCCCGTCGCACCACGCAAGCTCAACGCCGCCTTGCCGCCCGATTTGGAAACCATCAGCCTTAAATGCTTGGAAAAGAATCCCGTCCGCCGCTATCCCACTGCGCGCGCGCTGGCTGAGGAGTTGGGCCGGTTCCTTAACCACGAGCCGATTCAAGCGCTGCCCGTGAGCCCCATGCGTAAGGCGGAGAGTTGGCTGCGTCGCCATCCCTGGACGCTGCTGGCGGCGGCTTCGTTTGTCGCTATGGTCCTCTCGGGTTTGCTTTACTGGCAGTTCGAGCGGGTGAAGTTCCTTGAGAACCGACCGCCGGTTGCGGATCAAAAGCTCT
Organism: Limisphaerales bacterium; assembly: GCA_025356925.1. Taxonomy (GTDB): domain Bacteria; phylum Verrucomicrobiota; class Verrucomicrobiia; order Limisphaerales; family UBA8199; genus JANXQE01. Next base: position 394 of record JANXQE010000570.1, read on the forward strand.
CGCCGTCCGAGCAACGCCAGCAGTTTCAGAAGTTCCTCGATACCGGCCCATCGGTCTCTGATGTCATGAATAGGTTGCATGGCTTCCGGGAGCAAGGACTCGAGAATTTGGATGGCTGGATGAGCTTGGTGTGGATAGGGACGGTTTGGACGGGTATAATCCTTCAGCGCTACGCGCGGGGCCTGAAGCATTTGAACCAGCTTCCCCAACGGCAAGCCGCTTGCGGCCCGCCCCGGCCGGTGAGCCAGCGCCTTCGAGTGATTTGTGCTGTGATCAGCGTCGGGGCGCTTGCCCTCACGGTGGTTTATTTTACAAAAATCGTCGAGGCTAGTGTATGGGAGCACACCCAGAGGTGGTCTCGGTGGGGGCGTGCTTATGGGACATTCTATTCGGCCATGTTGCTCCTGCTCATGGTGGTACGGGATTACCAAAAGTTCGTGCACGGAACCCCCAGCCGGACCTTGTCTCCCGAGCTAAGTGAATCACTACGCCAGGCGATTCTCGACGGCCAGATCTACCGAGCGATCAACCTGTATCGCCGCACGATCCGCGACGTTTCGTTGGCCGAAGCCCAAGATTACGTCGAAACACTTGCCGCCGAACTTAAGGCGAAACAGCCCGAAAAATTCGCAGCGCCCAAGCCACGAGACCTCAATTGGCGATTGATGCGTATTTGCCTGGCTATCGAGCTTGGCGTGTTCGCGATCTTTTGTGGGATGATGCCACAGGCGGCGACGACGGCGACACTCTTGTCTTCCGGCGTAGGGTTCATCGTCGGCGCGGGCGGTTTATTAGCGACTCGTCTAAAGCCTGTTTGGAAGGAATTTCTTGCGTGGATGCTGTGCCTTCTCTTGGCGTGGGTTGTTCTGGTAGCCGGGGAGAAGACAGGCGCGGCCGCGAGGGTCGAAGCCTTCTTGGGGGGGCTTGCATTCGGCCTAGTCGTGATTCTGTGCGGCTTCACACCTAAACGACACGAATCGACGCCAAGCGAGTCCCCTCGCTTGTAGTCAGGAGTAACAGAGTCGCTCTTTTCTCGAAATCATCGCCTCTTGCGTGGCAGAGACTCTTCGAGGCGCTCAGGATTGTCGATGCGCTGCCGGGCTTTTCTTACGACCGTTTCTTCAAAACGCCGGGCGTGCGTTCTGTTTGCATTACGGTTGGAGTCAACACTGATATGGCACGGGTTGAAACAACCGTCACCACCGTTGGCGCTTGAGCCCTGAAGCTGCCTCGCCTGAATATTTTGATCCATATTGTCACCGGTCTTCACATCGTCTTCTTAACGCACGGCGAATAACTCCGCTCAAGGTTCACGGAAAAGTGGCTTGCATTCCCGTTAACGCGGTTGTTCCCACTCCACCTTACGACTTGTTCTCTTCAGACCTGAGTGGTACTGGTGCGTATGATTTCACTCCTCAACGTTAAGCGGCGCCTTGTGCCTCGTACGGGATGGAATGAGGCGCAGTTGACCATGCCAGCGGCCGGTCGGCTGTTGATCGCAGCCCTGGCGATGGGAAGCCTCCCGGGGTCCGGCCCGAGCAGTTCGTCGGCCGCAGAAACGCCCGCAAATGCTACGTGGTATAAGGGTGTTGTCCACGCCCATGCCAACTGGGGCGCGCCGCAACTTCCCACCACAGCGCCCGACGTAGTCGTGCGCTGGTATCGCGAACACAACTATAATTTCGTTTCTGTCACCGACCTCAACTACTACACGCCACCGCAAGGGCTCAAGGCGCTCTTCGACGCTCCCGGCCGGTTCCTGGTTGTGCCTGGAACGGAACCCAGCATGGATCGAGTGCAGCCCGGCAATAAGATTGTCGATACCATCGGGATCGGCATCAGCGGCTCGGTGGATCCGCCGACCGGTGACAGTGTTGCGGCGGTTTTGGATAACGAGGCAAAAGCTATCCGCCGAGCCGGAGGTCTTCCGATCGCCGCCCACCCCAACCTCACGTACGCGCTTACCCCGTCAGATCTTTTGGCCTCCGACCAAACGCCCGGACCGCGCTTCTTTGAGGTCTGGAACACAGAGCCCGGAATGAACAACCTGGGCGGCGGCGGCAAGCCTTCGAC
>JANXQE010000600.1 GCA_025356925.1 Limisphaerales bacterium
TGGGCCCGTGGGGACGGCGTCACTGCGCCGCGAGGGCGTCCGGAAGTGGCGAGCCCTCAGAGATCCGCGTGAAGAAACTGCTGCAACTTCTGGCTGTAACTCCGGCTGGCCGCCAGGCGCGAGCCATCCTTGAGCAACACCAACCCCTCGCCTTTGAAGAGCGGGAGGAACTCTTTGACTCGATCCAGGTTCACAATCGTCGAGCGGTGGATGCGAAAAAAACGCGCCGGATCCAGTTTCTTTTCCAGCTCGTTCACTCGGCCACGCAACAGGTAGCATTCTTTGCCGACATGGAGGTCAAGGTAGTTTCCCGAGGCGGCAATCCAATCGATTTCCTCGACCCTCAGGAAGACAACCCGACCGGTTGCTTTGACCGCCAACCGTGAAATGGTCTGGCCCCGCTCGGACAAATCCTGAATTAGATCCATCAGACGATCTTGGGTCGCCCCAACCTGCCGCCCGCGGAGGTAGGTCTTGACCCGCCCGACCGTTTCGTCAAAACGATCCTCATCAATCGGTTTGAGGAGGTTGTCAAGCGCGTGGGCTTCAAACGCCCGCAAGGCAAACTTGTCATACGCCGTGACAAAGATCACGACCGGCAGTTGCTCCGAGGCAATGCGCTCCAGCACTTCAAACCCGCCTAACTCAGGCATCTGCACATCCAAGAACACGAGATCGGGGGCCGCCCGCAGGATGGTGGTTACCGCCTCGCTACCGTCCGCGCACTCGCCCACAATCTCGAACTCTGGGTAACGACCCAGGAGCTTTTTGATCAGCTTACGAGCCAGGATCTCGTCGTCAATGATAAGCGTACGAATCTTCATTGACCTCGTTTGCTTTAGACTTCCCGTCAGTTGCCTCGACGTACGGCAGCGTAATCTGAACCTCCAAACCACCTTCCTGCGCGTTTCTTAGCTCAAAAGTATGGTTGTCGCCATAAAGTTGATCCAATCGCGCCTGGGTATTCGACAGGCCGATGCCGCGCCGCGGGCCGGGCGGCCGGACTGCGCTTAAGCCAGGCCCACTATCTCGCAACCTCACTCGGAGTTTTCCGTTCTCTCTTTGTGCGGAGATTAAGAGTCGTCCTGGTGCGGCGAAGGGCGCGATACCGTGTTCGATGGCATTCTCCACTAACGGCTGCAGCAACAAACTCGGTACCCTGGCATCCAGGGCCTCGGGCGAAATGTCGAGGCTGACGGTCAGGCGCTCCCCTAACCGGATTCCTTCCAGCTCGAGGTATCGACGGCAAAACTCCATTTCCTTTCTGAGCGATACTTCCTGGGCGCCATCCTCGTCCAAAGTTATCCTGAGCAACTCACTCAAGCGTGACAACATACGGTTCGCCGCCTGGGGATCTTCGTAGTTCAGGGCGGCGATCCCATTAAGGGTGTTGAAGAGAAAGTGCGGATGCAGTTGCCTTCTCAAGGCTTGCAGCCGGGCCTGAGCCAACCGCGCGGCCAATTCCGATGCCTGTCGCTCCCCCTCGGCGAGGCGGCGGTAGTAATCGATCGCATGCCAAATGCCGACAATGGTCGCGTAGGTAAACACGTTTGAATGAAAATGGTTTACCAGAATCACCTTCAGAAGAGCCCACCACGACATGCCCGTCTCGTACACCCACGCCTCAATCCGAGCTCCGCTCGTTAGGATCAGGCAATGAGCCAACGAAAATAGGGCAGCACTGCCTAGTTGGCCCAGGAGTTGCCGCCACCTGTGATCTGGCCGGTCCAGGCTGCGGCAGATCCGGACGATCACCGGCCAAAACAATGCCCAGCCATACCACTCCATTGCTTGCCACCACAGTTGCTTGGTCCAGGTGGGATTGAGACCGTGAAAGACGCCAGCGTAATAAAACTTCGTGGCAAAAAAAAGTGCCAGCAGTGTCGCCAGGGCCAGCACAATGCCACGACGGAGCCACATCGTCTTCATCGGGCTGGCAGTAAAGGTCATCGAGGTCGTACTCCACTCGATAAACGATCCCAAACTTTCGCACAAGCAAAACTCATATTCCGGGAGACGCTCGTGTCAGCCTGGGAATCGTTCGACTTGTGGCAGAAGCAGGATCCTCAAACCATGGAGTCGATGGTTCCGGACAAGGTATGACGCCGGAAGAGTCTCGCCTCACCTGGGAGCGTTCGCGGGGGTCACTACCTCGAACACGATGTTCCCTTGCTTCCCGCTCAGGCGCTGGCCGAATTTATCCTTCAGGTCAGGACCGATGCTGTAAAGCACGTAGCCGTCGCTTTTCGGTTTGTAACGCAATGGCTGGCCGTCGTAAGGATCCGTCGGCACACAAGCAAGGGGGCCCGGTGTTAGTTCGGACAGCGTCGCCGGATACCGGTTGTCGTGCGCGATGCGAAATTGCTCGAGCGCAGTGGCGGCCAATCCCAAACGCAAGTAAGCGAGGCACTCGGCCTCCTTCGAGGCCACATTCCGCAGGCCGGATAACAAAAACTCAGCGAGAACAAATTGCTTGGTTGCGGCATCGGTGACCTCCTGGCGAATCAGGTCATCACTTTTCAAGCGGTCTGGAAAGACTTGTTGACGAGCTGTCATGAGTCTGATCAAGGCTTGGTCATAGTAGCGCTCCTCGGACTGCAGCGTGCCGCTTTGGAGACGCGCGACCATTTGGGCGCGTCGTTCGGCAGAAATATCCACACCGAGCACGGGCAGGAGCTCAAGGAATTTGTCGGGTCTGCCCAGCAAGGTGATGGCGGTGACTCGTTCGCCAATCACGCCCCGGCTAAAACCCTCTCCGCGCGCGTCGTAAGCTTCCATGTTTTGGAGAAGGCGAAGGATCTCGGCTAATTCTTGGGCCGGCCAAGCGGCACGATTCAGGCCTTGCTCCAGGCCAGCCATTGCTAGAGCCACAAGGCGAGTGCGAACAAACTGTGAGTGCTGGTTCGGCTCGGCTCTGAGCGAGCCGGCTAGCGCCAGGGCCAAGGAAAGATCGTTGGCGGCAGACTTTGCATCATTCGACTCCGCGTGCAAGACAGCCGCCAATTCGATTACTTGGCCAGCTTCCTTCATCTTGCCCAAATGCGGGAAGGCTGCCTCGACGCCCAAGCTGAGGTCCACGGGATAGCGGCTGTGCTCGTATCTCGCGCCCTGAGCGAAAAATTGCAGCATGTCG
>JANXQE010000619.1 GCA_025356925.1 Limisphaerales bacterium
ACTTGTTGAGATCCCTGAAGGCATCCTGCACAAAACGCGTGTTGTCTCCGATATACTGCGTGGGCGTGTTAATCTCGTGGGCGATCCCGGCGGCTAATTGGCCGATGGCCTCGAGCTTCTGGGCATGGCGCAGTTGCACCTCGATGGCATTGCGCTCGCCCTCGATGCATTTGCGCGAAGTGATATCTTCGACGGTTCCGACGTAGCCCAGCAGCGAGCCGGATGACGAAAACATCGGTGAAGTAACCATTTGGCCCCAGCGCGTTTCGCCGGCCGGCGTGAGCAGCCTGATTTCGTTCGACCATTCATGACCGGTCTCACTGGCGGCCTTCCAGGCCGCCAACGTGGCCTCGCGCTCCTCGGGGTGAATCGCCTGGCTCCAACCCCACCCCGCGTTCTCTTCCCGGGTCCGCCCCGAAATCTCAGTCCAGCGCGGATTGGTATAGGAGCACCTGCCTGCGGGATCGGTCTCGAAGATGCCAAAGGGCGAGAAATTGCAGAGCTGTTTGAACCGTTCCTCACTCTGGCGCAACTGTTGCGTGCGAGCGGCCACAGCCTGCTCCAAACCCTCGATTTCGAGCTTGGCATGCTGCAATAATCGCCATTTTTCCGTCAGAGCATTGGCCAGTTGTAGCACTTCGACGTTGTCAAAGGGCTTTTTCAGGATGACCAACCGATCGGATTGTCCAATCCTGGCAATCATGTCCTCCCAGGCGTAATCGGAATAAGCGGTACAGATGACCACCTGCAGATCGGGATAGGTTTCCCATAGCTTGGCAGTAGTCTCGACCCCATCCCACCCCGGTGGCATTCGTACATCGATAAACGCCATTGCGTAGGGCCGAGACGAGACGACCGCTTGCTTGACCCGCTCGAGTCCCTCCTGCCCTTGGAAAGCGGACTCCATCTCGAATCCGGTGAAGCGAGGCTGCCCGGCATCCGCTCCGAACAATTCAGCGCTGATGGCTTGGAAATCGCCCGTTTCGGCGGGGGCCGTCAAGATCTTGCGGAAATCGTCATGGATCGCCGGGTTGTCATCGATGATTAGAATCCTGCGATTGGGGTTGATTTCAGGCTTGGTCATGGCCGGTCGGATGACTTCGCCGCAGCAGCCGGACCGGACGCCGGATTTGCAGGCAATTCGAGTGTGAACGTGGCGCCTCTGCCAGGTCCGTCGCTCTGGACAGTTAGAGAGCCGCCCATCTCTTTGGCGGCGGCCAGCGCGCTGTGCAGACCAAAACCGTGGCCGTCCTTTTTGGTGGTGAATCCGAGGTTGCAGATTTGGGCGAGGTTTTCGTTGGAGATACCGACGCCGTTGTCCGTGATTGCGATCCGGAACCGGTCGTTGGAATGGTTGACGCGGATATTCAGGGCCCTCTGGGGAGCAGAGGAGGCCTCGCATGCCTGGATAGCGTTGCGGATGAGGTTGACGAGGATTTGGAGTACCCCGTGTTTCCATAACATCGTGGCTGGAATCTCCGCGAATTCCTTAATGACCTGAACTTGGCCTCTGACAAGAGCGTTTGAATTCATCTTCAGGGCGTCGGCGACGAGGTCAGCGAGTTTGACCACCTCCGGCCGGGTGGCCGCCTTGGCGGAATCCTGCTGGAGTGTCACAATCGCCTTGATGTGGTCCAGATTCCTCTCCAACTGGTCAATCTCGTGGAGGGCCGAGGCTTGCTCGCTCGCGAGCTTTTCGGCCAGTTGCGACAGGTAGCCGGGCACCAGCTTGCCTCTTGGATCGGTCGTGAAAAAGTTCCCCAGATTGGTCTCGTGTTCGCGCAGCAACGCCACAACTTGCGAGAGCCTGGCGCTATTGGATTTCCGGAGGCTCTGCGCCAGGCAGGTGGAGGCGACACCGATGCTATTCAACACATTGCCAACGTTGTGTAAAATCCCGGTGGCGAATTCCGCGATCGCGGCCTGGCGGGAAAAAGCCAGGAGCTGATTGTGCGCTCGCTGCAGGTCCAACTCCGCGCGCTTGCGGTCGGAGATGTCCTGCTTGACCGCGATGAAATGGGTAATCTCTCCGTGCTCGTCGCGCACGGGGGTAATTGTCGCTTCTTCAGTATAAAGGTGGCCATCTTTGTGACGATTGATCATCTCCGAGTGCCACACGCGGCCGGCGATAACCGTCTCCCAAAGGTTCCGGTAAAAGGCCTGGTCGTGCTTGCCCGATTTCAGCAGGCGGGGGCTCTGGCCGAGGACGTCCGCGAGCGAGTAGCCGGTCAGGCGGCTGAAGGCGGCGTTGGCCCAAATCACCCGGCCGGCGCGATCCGTGATGACAATGGCATTCGCCGCGGATTCCAGCGCAGCGCTTTGCAGGCGCAGCGTTGCTTCGACCTGCCGGCGCTGACTAATATCCCTCGAACTCAAGACTACGCCGGCAATTTCGGGGTTGTCGAGGTGACTTTGGCCGACCACTTCGAGGTGGCACCAACTCTGGTCGCGCTTGCGGAAGCGCAGTTCGTGCCGGACCCTTAGCTCCGCGTTCAGGAGGCCCTCTTCAAACGCCTTCCTTGCTTTGGCAACGTCGTCCGGATGCACTAGTGAAAAGATCTGCTGCCCGACGAACTCTTCAGGCTCATAACCCAGCACGTGTTTCACCGAAGGACTGGTGTAAGTGACAACACCGCCTGGAGTGACTGTACAGAGGACGTCCAGGGAATTTTCCGTGAGCGCGCGCAGATATTTTTCGCGGCGCCCTAGCTCCTTTTGCGCCTGTTCGAATTGCGCCCGCTCTCGGGCTTCCCGGATGGCTCGCCGGATGACCGGCGCGAGGCGCTCCGGCCACTGTTTGAGCACGTAATCAGTGGCCCCGCGCTTCAGCCCTTCGATCGCGGCCTCTTCGCCAATGGCCCCGGAAACAACCACGAACGGGGTTCCAGGACAGCGCCGCGCAGCCTCCTCAAGGGCCTGCATTCCGGAGCAGCTCGGCAACTGGTAATCCGCCAGAATAATGTCGAACCGTGTCTTTTCCAAAGCAGCATTGAGCTCATCCAGATCACTCACCACTACCAGCTCGGACGCTATCCCATCCCTGGCCAAAAGGACCTTCACCAATTCGCAAAAGTCGGGATCATCCTCGAGATGAAGAATGCGCAAGGGGTTTCCTGGACTCGAGCAATTGGCCAGTTCAGGCCTGGTGTATTCCGCAGTTAGCATTGAAGCGGCTTAGGAATGGCTCGTACCTCGATCTGCCGACGGTTCAACCTGGTCTGGCGACCGGATCGGGGTTGAGGCTGTGATTGCGTCCACATTCACGAAGGATTTTGCCGTTTCCAGAATTGGCGAGCGATTGGAAGGGTCAATGCGTCGACTAAAGGGAGGGGTTTGAGTCGAGGAAGACGCCACCAACCCGTAACCCCGGAAGGGCGGAACCGGGAGAAACTGGCCAATAAGCAGGGCGACCTCCGAAATTTGAATACCACGCGATCGTTCATACCCGAGCTGATCATCGGATCAACAAGCGCGCTGCTACATCAGGGAATTCCTGATGCCCCTGATGCCCCCGGCCGCCGCGCGGCAAGCCCGATCTTCAGGTCGCCGTCAACCGATGGCGGATTGCGTACCGGGTGAGTGAGGCAACGCTCTGCAACCCTAGTTTCCGCATGATGTGTTGGCGATGGGTCTCGACGGTTTTAGGGCTGATGTCCAAATGCGAAGCAATGGACTTGGTATTATCGCCGTGGGCGATGTGCCTCAGAACCTCCTGCTGTCGCTGCGAAAGAATCGAGGGGCCAGGGGGTTCGGCAGCCGTGCCAGTCTCGGTTTCGGCATGCTGCAGAGCCGCTTCGGCATCGGGGCAAAGAACGATTCTGCCCGCCAACACCGACTTCATGGCCCGGCCCAGGTAACCAGCGGGGAGAGTCTTGGTCATAAACCCGGACGCGCCGGCCTTGATGGCCTCGTTGACCGTCCAAGGGTCCGCCTCGCCCGCGATCACCAGGATTCTGACGCTCTTGTCCGCCGCCAAAAGGCGCCGGGCCAACTCGATTCCGTTCTCACCGGGCAGGTTGATGTCCAGCAAAACCAGGTCAGAATGCTGGGCTGAAAAGCTAGCCAATGCTTCGGGGGCGCTGCCGGCTTCTGCAATGAGAGCCGTCGGGAAGTTTGCCTGGATCTCAAACCGCAAACCGTCCCGCACCAACGAGTGGTCATCCACCACTAGCACGCGCAGAACCTTGGGTTTCATGGCGACCTGTCGGCCTCTGGCAAGGGCTGCACCGTGGGGTGAAGCACATCGTCCAATGCTTGCAGCAAGGCCTGGGGGTTGTGGGGCTTTTCCAGGATGTGGCGGATTCCCAGCGCGCTGAAGGATTGGCGGGGATCACCGGCGGGTGTCGCCAGCAGGCCGCCGCTGGACACAATGATCGGTGTCTGAGGACTAAGACGCCTTAGTGTTCGAGCGAGAGTCACGCCGTCCATATGTGGCATCATGAAATCCGTTACCACAGCCCGGATCCAAGACCGCTGCGAGGCGAACTGTGCCAGGGCATCGATTCCGTCCTTAGCATGCAGGACCGTGTAGCCCTGCCGCTCCAGGGTCCTCCGCCCAGCGTCGCCGATAGCGGGTTCGTCATCCACCAGCAAAATCAATTCGCCGTGGCCGCGCGGAACTGCTCCGAGGGCCTGCCCCGATTCGGCCGAGCACCGAGCTTCGGGCGCGGCCGGGACATGGATCTCGAACGTCGTGCCTTTTCCCTCAGCCGTGGTGTAGGTGATAAAACCCCGATGATCTTTCACGATTCCAAGAACGGTTGTCAGGCCGAGGCCCGTTCCCTGGTCTGGGCCTTTCGTGGTAAAAAACGACTGGAAGATGTGTTCCCGCGCGGACTCCGCGATGCCGATTCCGGTGTCCTGGACCTGAATCCGGACAAACGGACCCGCAGCGACGTCCTTGTGAGTGCTGACATGGTTCTCGTCCAGCGTGACATTCTCGGCGCTGAGACTCAGGGTTCCGCCCGCGGGCATGGCATCACGTGCATTCACACAGAGGTTCAGGAGGACCTGGTGGAGTTGGGTAGCGTCGCCGATCAGGAGCCAGAGGTCGGAGGCGAAGTTCTCTTTCACGTGGATTGAGCGAGGAAAGGTTGCCCGTGCAATCTTGGCCACCTCGCGGAGCAAGTGCCTGGCCTGCAGAGCGGTTTTCGACTGCGCCTTTCCGCGACCAACGGTGAGCAACTGCTTGACAATGCCAACCGCCCTCTGAGCGCTGGCTTCGATGAGCGTCAACAAATGCTCGCGTCCTTCCTTCGAGTGTTCCTCCCGGAGGAGAGGCGCGCACATCAAGATCGGCGCCAAAATATTGTTTAAGTCGTGGGCAATCCCGCTCGCCAGGCTGCCGATGCTCTCCAATCGCTGAGCCCGGAGGAATTTCTCCTCCAATTCCTTCTGGCTGGTGATGTCCGTCAGGATGCCTTGCACCCCGATGATCTCGCCTGAGGCGTCGCGCACCGGAGACTTGAGCACGTGGACCACGGTTGGACGGTTGGCCGCCGACACGCGAATCTCGATTTTCTCGGAGACCACCTCCGTTTGCAGGACGAGCTGTTCCTCTTGCCAGTACTTTTCCGCCACCTCGAGCGGGAGGTAGTCAAACACTGTCTTGCCGAGTAGTTCCTGGGGTCGCTTGCCCGTAAGCGCACCGAAGTGGCTGTTCGCGTATGTCAATCTTCCCTCTTGGTCCTTGCGAAAGATGCACTGGGGAAGGTGCTCAACCAGGGAGTGATAGAACGATTCCGCATCCCGCAGCGCCGTTTCAGCCCGTTTCCGCTCATTCGCATCTTCGATGCTCTGGAGGGCAAACGCCAGGTCGGCAGCCAAATCGTTTAACAGCTCGATTTCTTCCTCAGCGAAGGCTTCAATGCGATCCGAGTAAACCGCGAAGGCTCCCAGCGTCCGCGTCCCTTGCATTATTGGCACGACCGCCAGAGAGGCAAACTCACGCTCTAGCGTCGATTCCTTCCACGGTGCATACCGCGGGTCCGCAGCCGTATCCTGGCATACCCAAGGCTGGCCTGTTCGGATCGCCGTGCCGACGGGCCCTTGCTCGTTGGGGGTCCCGCCTCGGGTCACATTGATGCCATCAAGGCAGCCAGCCCCTTTTCCGGCCCGAGCAGCCGGCGCAACCCGATCGGAACCTGGCTCGGTCAGCCCCACCCAAGCGAAGGAGTAGCCTCGAGTCTGAACCAGAATCTCACAGGCCCCGGCGAGCACTCGGTCCGGCTTCCGCTCGCGTACGATAAGCTGGTTAATCTCTCGAATGGCGCGCAGGAGCAGGGTAAGTTCATGGATCTCCCTGGCCGTTGGGTCGTGCTTTGAGTTTTGGGCGTTCGGGACTGTCATGAAAGGAGGGGCACGCCTATTCTAAATCTCAGTTCCATGGGCTGTGGTCCTCACGCTGTGAGCACATATGCTTCAACCCTGACAGCATAACGCTCGATTTCCCAGCGCGCTAGTAGGAAGATTCTGACCGAAGCATGTGGGTCCGGCCATCAAATTAACCCCTAGCGCTCGGTGTCGCGGGCTAACTCAGCAGTGTTCCAGGCGCCGAGCTTTTTGCGGAGGCGCGAAGCCCGAATGCGCAGAACCTCCCCGCGGCCTTCGCGGATCTCCGCAAGGACCTGCGAGAGTGAACGGGCGGTTTGCTTCGGCGGGACCCCACGACCTCCTGAGGGCGTATTAATCCAGCTTTTTGACGCGGATGTTTTTGTAGCGCACTACGCTTTTGGGGTCGTGGGCCTGGAGGGCGAAGGTCCC
>JANXQE010000627.1 GCA_025356925.1 Limisphaerales bacterium
TTGACGTTGGTTTTTTTGCCGAGGCTGATGTTAGGATGCTCTGCCAGGACCGGGAGCAATTCGGCGAATTGCTTCGCGGTGATTTGCAGCACGGCCGGTGTGGCACCGTCGGCCAGGGCTTCGAGACGGTCCAACACCACAGTGTCCAGTGGGTTAAACGCGAAGGCCCGGCCTTTTGGCAGGGCGTTGAGCGGACAACGTCCGCCGCCCCAGGCGGCTTCGAGCACCAACATGACTCGGCCGCGCGCTAACGCCTCGTTCAGGTTGGGTGGCAGAATCAGGAACAATTCCGCGGGTTCACCCGCACTCGACCGGTCCAGGGTGGAACCGATGGCTTTGGGAGCGCTCTTGGCGGGCGCACCTGGGCGCGCTTCGGAGCGTGCGGTTTGAGTCGAAGTTTGCTGCGCTTGCAGCCAATGCAAACCCACGGCCACGGCATGGGCGCAGATCTTGCCCCATTCCCGAGCCTCCCTGCAGGTGCATAAATTCTCCATATCGATGTCACTCTGGATTACCAGCGAGGCACGAAATGACATTTCCCCGGTCTTCACGACTCCGCGCAGTAACGGAGGCGCCCAATAGGAACTCAGCACCTCTCCTTGCATAAGATACGCCCGCGCCCGTTTCACGGCGTCCCACCCCGCCGCTTTGCTGAGCAGCGATTCCGTTAGTTCAACCGGCATCCGGCTAATATGACGCGCACATGCGATGCGGTTCAAGGTGACAGTTCGGGGAACAAGCCTTTGTCATCCCTGTGCCTCGCCGCTCCGGCAGTGAAGCAGCCGGTCAGCCCTGTGTTCTGAGCGGTGGTGGTTTGATCCGGGTCCTGTGTTCGTCCCCAACTTTCCGAATTTTTCAGTTTCTCGCCTTCTGGTTTTATTCCATTGTAGTCCTATGGTCTGGCTCACCCTCGCGCTGGCGATGTTGCTCACCTCGAGCTCTCGTGCTGGTCTGAAGTCGCCCTCGCCGCCGGTGTGGTTTGGCATCGAGGTGGTGGATGACGCAACCTCGCGCGGCGTGCCGATGGTCGAACTACAGACTACCAGCGGGGTCCGCCTGTACACCGATTCCAACGGGCTGGCCGCCTTTTATGAGCCCGGGGTCATGGGCCGGAAGGTTTGGTTTGGTGTTTCTGCCCACGGATATGAGTTTCCACCCGACGGCTTCGGCTTGCGCGGGGCCACGCTGGTTACAAAACCCGGAGCGATTGAACGGCTGAAAATCAAAAGAATCAATATCGCCGAGCGGTTGTATCGAACCACGGGGGAGGGGATTTACCGCGACACTGTCCTGCTTGGGCGCGAGCCGCCCATCACGGAACCGCTGCTGAACGCCGCCGTGACCGGCCAGGACGGGATCCTGACCGCGCAGTATCGAGGGAAGCTCTATTGGTTTTACGGCGACACCTTGCGGTTGTCTTACGGCCTGGGGAATTATGCCATGAGCGGGGCCACCAGTGCCTTGCCTGACAAGCTTGACCCGTCCGTCGGTTTCGACCTGACGTATTTCACAAATCAAGACGGGTTCGTTAAGGGGATGGCACCCAGACCGGGTGAAGGTGTCGTTTGGCTCTCCGGGTTAGTGGTGGTTCCTGACACATCCGGCCAGGAACGGATGCTCGCGTGGTTCCAGCGGCGGCGCGGGCTGGGCGCCGTGTTGGAAAATGGTTTCGTGGTTTACAATGACCGCACCGACGTGTTCGAAAAGGTCAAAGATGAGCCCGTGGAACCACTGTTTTTTCCGACTGGTTACCCTTCTAGGATTAAGAGCGGGAGCCCGACGGAGTACATCTATTTTACCACCCCCTATCCCGCCCTGCGGGTGAAAGCAGGTTGGGAATCGTACTTGGACTTAACTTCGTATGAGGCCTACACCTGCCTCAAAGCCGGAACGCGCTACGCCGGCAAAGATCAGACCCAATTCGATCGCGACGATAACGGAAAGCTGGTCTGGGATTGGAAACGCGACACAGCTCCGCTTCATCCCAAGGAACAGGACGAATTGATCGCGGCCGGAAGAATGAGGCGGGTCGAATCACCGTTCCGCCTCGAGGATGCGGATGGCGGCAATCCCGTGCTGCTGAGCAACTGCTCTTTTTTTTGGAACCAATACCGGCATCGTTATATCATGATCGCTTCGGAGGTGCTGGGCGCAACCGTGCTAGGCGAAGTCTGGTACAGCGAGGCCGATCAACCGGAAGGCCCGTGGGTGGCCGCTCGCAAGATCATCACGCACGCGAACAAAAAGGATGATGCCCATGATTTCTACAACCCTACCCAGCATCCTTTCTTCGATCAAAACGGCGGCAGAGTGATCTACCTGGAGGGCTCCTACGTGAATACCTTTTCCGGTAATCCGCATGGGACCCCCTATTACGAATACAACCAGATCATGTATCGCCTGGATCTTTCCGACCCTCGCCTGAAGCTGACCTCAAAACTGTGACGGGCGGGTGGCCGGCTCAGTTCATCTGCTGCCCTAATGAAAAACCGATGCTTTGCCATAATATGCGCAATCAGTTTGGTGGTTGGCCGCTCAGCCCGTTCGGAGCCGGGGCAGGCGGAGCGCCCCTGCTTTCGTGATTTCATGGGGCTCAATGGCCACACCGTGCAATTTCGCCCTCAGCTCTACCGGCCGGTCGCGGGCCTGGTGCGCGATTACCACCCGGTCGAATGGGATTTGGGTCGTAACTCAGATTTTCGACCCCCTTTTCCTCTCGCCCGCAACGGTGTGGACTGGGGCGAGGTTTATGGAGCATGGCAACGCGGGGGGTGGCGCACGGACGTGTCGTTGATGTTCGAGACCCTTACCCGGGAGCAATGGAAAGACCTCGCCGCTGATGCACGTTCCTACGCTGAGCGTTTCGCGCGCGCCTTTGGGCCTTCCGGATCCCTGCGGCTGGTGGATTCCGTTGAGGTCGGGAACGAGCCCGGCAAATTCTCTGATGCCGATTACCGGGTAATCTTCGAAAACATGGCGCACGGTCTGAGATCCGGCGACGATAAGTTGAAAATCGCCACCTGCGCTCTGACCACAGGCAAGAGTCATGAGTATGCAAAGTCCGTGGACTGCATCCTCGGCCTGGAACCCCTTTACGACATTCTCAATGTCCACACCTACGCGCAACTGACCGGCTGGCCCACCTGGCAACGCAGCTTCCCCGAGGACCCTCGCCTCAAGGATTACCTGGCTGACGTGCGGCGCCTTTGCGAGTGGCGCGATCGTCGCGCGCCGGGCAAGGAGGTTTGGATCACGGAGTTCGGGTATGATGCCTCCTCGCGCGCTCCCGATCCCAAAACCGAATTCAAAGACTGGAAGGACGTCACTGAAGAGCAGCAAGCACAATGGATGGTTCGGTCCTGGCTGGTGTTCGCTTCTCTCGACGTGCAACGCGCCTACCTTTATTTCTTCAATGACGACGATGCGCCGCACATACACGGATCCTCAGGCCTCACCCGGCGTTTCAAGCCCAAACCGGCATTTTACGCTGCCGCCCATCTCCAGCGCTGCCTGGGCGATTTTCGCTTCAATCGTGTGGTCATCGACCGGCCCGGCGAGGCCGCCCTGTTCGAGTTCGCTCACGGCCATGATGCTCATCGCCGTGTCTGGGTCGCCTGGTCACCGACGGGCGCCCATCGCACTGCCCGCTTAAAGCTGCCTGCTTTGGATGGCTCGATCGACCGGGCCGAACGCATGCCATTGACCGACAATGAAAGCCCGGTCGTCAACCTTCCCCGGGACGCGCGTGAAGTCCCGCTGGGCGAAGCTCCACTTTATTTGTTTCTCCGGTCTCGATGAGCGCGTGAGGTTTGGACCAACCGCTGACCAGCTCCCGCAGAACGTACTCGGCGGATACTTGCGGCTTGACGCTTCCGGGTTGCAGCGGACACTGGCATCATTAATGAAAACCCCGGTGCGATGGTTTTGGCTCGGTGCGATCGTTTGGCCGCTTCTGGTCGTCGCCGCTCGGGCGGATTCTGCCCCGCAGGTCCGTTTGATGCGCGTTCCCCATGGAGGCGTCCAGCCGCAAGCTCTCATGGATGCCGTCGGCACGCTCCACTTGGTTTATCTCGAAGGCGATCCAAAAGCGTGTGATGTGATGTATGCTCGGCGTCTTGCCCGCCGGACGAACTTCAGTATGGCGGTGCGGGTCAACTCGACCCCGGGAAGCGCCATCGCGATTGGAACCGTTCGAGGTGCGCAACTCGCCCTCGGTCGAAACGGTCGGGTTAACGTGGCTTGGAATGGCTCGGATCGGGTTTCCACCAGCCCTGCGGGAGCCACACCCATGCTCTATTCCCGGCTGAACGACGCGGGTGACGCTTTCGAACCCCAACGTAACCTCATGACGTCGACGACCCATCTGGACGGTGGAGGTTCGGTCGCTGCCGACGGCTCGGGCCGCGTCTACGTGGTGTGGCATGCGCACAAAAAAATCGGTCCGCAGGAAGAAATAGACCGGGGCGTGTTCGTGGCATTTTCCGAGGACGACGGCAAAACGTTCACGGCTGAGCGGCAGGTCAACCCCCCTGAAACGGGAGCCTGCGGCTGTTGCGGACTTAAAGCCTTTGCGGACCAGCACGGCTCGGTGGCGATTCTGTTTCGCTCAGCCGGCTTGTCCGGTGATCGGGACAGCACGCTGTTGCTCTCAACCAACTATGGCGCCTCCTTCACAACCAGGGTGCTGGGGCGCTGGCATGTTTCGACTTGCCCGATGAGTACCCACGCAATGGGGCTGGGCGGCGATGCGCTATTTGGTTCGTGGGAGAAGGAGGGCCAGATTTATTACGCATCCATTTTTCCTGGCCTGCTCGATCCAGTGTCAGATCCCGTCGCCGTTAGCGGGACTACGGGTAATCGGAAACACCCAACCTTTGCCCGAGGCGGAGCGGGCCGTGCGCCGTTGGTCATCGCCTGGACGGAAGGCACCGGCTGGGAGAAGGGCGGCGCGTTGGCGTGGGAGTGCCTGGACGCCAACGGCGTGCGAACCGGTTCCGGCCGCGTGGGGGGTATCCCGGTCTGGAGTTTCGCCGCCGCTGCCGCGGAAACCGACGGCTCTTTTACGCTGATCTACTGAGGACCTCCGGCGCCGGGTAGGTTCCACGACGCAAAAACCCGCGAAATAGCTCAAATAAAGACTTGACCTTTTGTGTCTTGGGGGCACACTAACCGACTCGATTCATGGGGCAGGGGTGCCAAATCACACAATAGGGAGCCCGTCCCGAATCATTCTTAGAATCATGCAGCATATACGTAATATCGCGATTATCGCGCACGTCGACCACGGCAAAACGACACTCGTCGATTGTTTGCTCAAACAATCCGGCACTTTCCGCGCCAATCAGGCCATTTCCGGGGAAGAGCGGATCATGGATTCCATGGATCTGGAGCGCGAGAAGGGCATCACCATCCGCGCCAAGAACGCGGCCTTCAAGTACAAGGATTACCACATCAACATTGTGGATACGCCGGGTCACGCCGACTTCGGAGGCGAAGTCGAGCGCATCATGAATATGATCGACGGCGTTCTACTGGTCGTCGATGCCACGGACGGCCCGCAGGCCCAGACCCG
>JANXQE010000652.1 GCA_025356925.1 Limisphaerales bacterium
GAAATGACTTCGGTGGCGTAGCGTTCGAGTAACTTGAAGACGGCAACTTCGTTGTAGTCGCGAGACGCGCGTTCCCAACCAGCCGTAGCGATCTTCCGACGCTCATCCTCGTGCTCCAGGTAGTAACGGCATAGTTCAATCGCTTCTTCGATGGTTTCGTAGCCAACCACCTCTTTGTTCAGCTCGAAAATGCCCGCCAGGTGGGATTTGTTGTCGCAAATCTGGAGTACGCCGTTGGCTGGCAACTCATAGGTTCTAAAGTTGATGGGGCCAGAGGAATTGTGGATGTTCAGGCCGACTTTGGTTCGTCGATAGAGTTCGATTGTTTCGCGCTTGCTTAGGTACCCATTCGGCCAACCCGGACCATAAAAAGCCTGGGCAGGAAAAGCGCGACTGAGCTTGTCAAGTCGTTCCCGCCTCCATGGACTGCGCCTCTCGCAGACCAATGCCAAGTCAACTGCGCGCCCCTCGGAAAGGATTCGATCGCCGTTCAGCAGCGGGTCAGTATCTGTAGCGTGAAAGCCCAACGGCCAGAATCTGGCGTCCGCTACCCCCCACTTGCGATACGTCTCAACCTCCGCGATGTTGCCTACCAGACAAAGATCGTAGGCGGTGGCGACCGGGCGCGAAAGGTTCTCGGAATTCTCAGGATCGTCGAAACAACTAAAAATATTGAATGTGGGCAGTTGCCGCACGAAATCTGGATGAAGATTGATACCGTTGTAGTTGACGAACACGTCATAATCTGCGGCTTCCCGTCCCAGTCGGTCATAAAGACGTAGCAACTCAGGATCCCGGCGTTTCCAGCGCGCCTCCAGTTCGGGCCACGTCAGGCACGGGCCGGGCGGATTGAGGGTGAGGCAGGTTCCCGTCACGTCGATCCCGGCTCCTCTCAAGCGAGCGAGCCATTCCTCGTAGCGGTTCCGCACGGACTCCTCGTCAAGATAGACCCCGTAACCTAAAAGGATGCGAAGCTGCCGCGCCGGGGGCTTCACTGAAACCATCGGGGCTGGATTTGACGAGGTGACACCGGTCGGGACCACCACGGCCCGGCGGGCGGGTTTTTTTAGCACACCCGTCCAGGAGTCTCGCAGATGGAAGATCTCTTCTCCGGCAAGTCCATACTCAGCAAGGAACCGTTCGACGCCACACATCGACGCGTCGATCCAGTCGTGCTTCCGGCGTAATTCCGGTGAGAAGTCATGCCAAACGATGTAGCCACCTTCACGAATGCGCTCATAGACCAGTTTGCTGTCGGAGTAAACTAACTCGGTATCATGGGCGCCGTCCACGAACACCAAAGCCAGCCGGTCCAACTCTGTCGGCATCTGCCACTGGGCCGTGTTGGCATAGAGCTGGACGACGTTCTTCAGCCCATGGGTCCGATAGAAGACGCCAATCTGCTCCTTGGTAAGCAAATGGGTAATCAACTTGCCGCCGCTGGAGTCGTGCTGCTCCGGGAGCAGGTTGACGGTGTAAATGGTGCCGCGGTCTCCCAGGTTCGTCCCGAGGTTAAACGCGCTGCGCCCAAACGAAGTGCCGATCTCCAAGCACGGCCCCGCTAAATTCGCAGCCATCGTGCAAAGCACCTCGGCGTCGCGGCGCTTGCGCTCAAACCAGTCGCAGTCGGTCTCCACCAAATCCAAATCGGTCTCCAACAGCAAGCCGTCCCGGTCCAAGGCAAGACACAACTTGAATTCCTGGAGAGTCTCCACTGTCCGAATCTTCATAGGTTATTCACGGAAAACGACGGCCAGGACGCTCATAGAATTCGGGTTGATTCATTGGCCCCGGCGAGTAAGCCGCTCAACTGCCCGGGCTTTTGACGGCGCTTCCGTCAGGGGTGAAAGAATGTCGGGTGGGCCGATGGATAGTCAACCCACCCGTGGAAGGAGCCAGCGGTCTCGCCATGTTGCAACAGGCGACCGACGAAAATCGCTGGACATCGTTATGGTAGCAAACGCTGCGCACGTTGGGAATCGGCGTTGGCCTGGGCCAGAATCGCGGCGCGAGGTTGCGCCTGGAGGAGAGCCCGGACATGTTGCGTTGCGACGGACGCTTGCGTCTTGTCCTCAATCGGCGACAAGGCGGGCGTTAAAGTATTGTTGGCGGCTGGAGTGATTTGGCCCGGTGTCGCCTGACTCGATGAGCCCACCCGCTCGACGGCAGCATCGTGAATTTCGGTTTCCTGGGTTTTAGACCCGGAGGCCGCGAGTGCGCGGACGGACGCCTGCGACTTGGATGACGGAGCCAAACGAGGCCGGAGCTCGTGCCTGGCGTTCTGAACTGGAATGTTGGAGGTGGAAATCACGCGTCGGTCTGGGATTAAGGTTTGCCGGTCGCGGAGGCGGATGAAGCAGCGGATTTTGGCTTGTTGGTGGCGCCGATGAACTTAGGCAGCGCGACGCTCGGACGGGTGATCGCCTGCTGGTTACTGCGCTGGATTTCGTCGTAAATCTCCTGGCGATGGACGGGCACCTCAGCGGGCGCCTCGATTCCCACCTTAATCGCTTCCCCTTCGGCCCGGATGATCGTCACCTTGATGCGTCCATCGATGACAATGCTTTCGCCTGGTTTGCGGGAGAGGATGAGCATGGAGGGGGGCCGGGTATTCAGGCGTTCACTTCGGTTTCGGTCACACGCAAGGGATGCTCTACGGCATACTCCGTGGCATTGGCCACGACCACCTGTTTGCCGGTGAGCGTGTGACGATTGATAACAACCGGCCCTTTTAAATTTACTGTGGCGCGGCCGCCTTTATGGAGCGTGACGATGTTAAACAGCAGCGCATCGCTCGGGTCTTCAATACCGAGGAAATCGACATCCGTTTGGGGCAAATCGGGCTGGTAATCCGGTGCAACGAGAAACGGGTTAATGACCACAAAGGCCAGGGTGGCTTCGCCTGTCACCTGCAGCCAGCAAAACGGCTCTTCGCCCGGATTGACGACGAGCTGATAATTCTTAAGGTGCTCGAACCCGAGCAGGCCCATGGGCAAGCGTACGGCGCTGGCGGTAGCCACGTCTGGCGTTTCAGTGTCCGTTAAGGTCAGGCATTTCATGCTGAGCGATACTTAGCAACGGCTGTGCCAGCACTCGGCAAACTCTGCCTAAACCTGGAAACCCCCAATAAACCAGGCAGAATTACCCGACGAATTGCGCTTCGTAACCAGTGGTGGCGACGATCGGCAGGTAAAGCAGGAAATATTGACCTAAACGGGGGAGAACTTTGCCTGGTGGTTCGCCAAGGTCAATCCGGTCAACGGCGCAATTAGCCTGGACCATCCTGGCCTCCTTAAGAGCAGGGCCGAAACCGGCCGGACAGCGGAACTTACAGGTACTGCAGGACGGACTGTTGCAGTTTCAGCAGCACCGAACTGCTCTGCAAGGCGGCCTGGTAGGTGTTCTGGGCCTGGGTCAGGTCGGTGATCGCTTTGGTCATATCAACCCCAGCGACTTTGGTGAGTGATTGTTGCAACGAGCTCTGGAGAGTGGTGGTCGTTGTCGCGGCAGAATCGAGCCGCGCCTGAATCACGCCGTTATTGCTGATATGGTAGATCAGGTTGTCCTCATCTTTTGTGAGCGCGGGTTGATCCACCTTGGCGATGGCGGAGGTATTACCGCTCGCGAGGTGCTGTTGCAATGAAATGAGGTGATTGAAGAAGTCCGCGCCGTACCGGCTGTCGGCCAAAAGCCCGCGCGCACCGGAGCCGGTGGTGTTTGCTCCGGGCGTGTCGATCGTGACCGTGGCGCCCTGCGCGATTTCGGTTTGGGCGACATTGGTGTTGCCTTGGTAGGTCACTCCCGTCACGTTGCCGTTGGCGTCCGTGGCGGGGGTGAACGGTGGTGTGTCGCTTTTTGTGCCGGAAAAAAGATATCGATCTCCTGCTTTCCCATTTGCCAATTGAACGGCTTGCTGGATGAGTGAATTGACTTCCGTGGCGTAAGCCTGCAGCTCCGTGGAGGTCTTGGTGCCATCGGCCAGTGTCGCGATCTCACCGGCCCGGTCGGAGATGGTCTTGATTTGTTGCAAAGCGTTATAAGCCGAGCTGGCACCCGTCTGGAGCGTCGCGATGTTTAGGGCATACTGTGCCGTGCTGCTGCTATTGGCCTGCAAACTAAGCGCCTCGCCCATGCCAGCGGGGTCGTCCTCCGGGTTCTGGATGCGCTGGCCGGTGGAGACCTGGCCCTGGAGTTGGTATTGCTGGGCAGTGAGGTAGTTCAACTGGTTGACCAGCGAGTCCGTGTATGAGTTGCCGGCAATGCGCATGTGGAGGAAGGGTTAAGGGTCGTCTTTAATTAAGTGCTCTTCATGGCCACAACGGTCTGGAGCATGAGGTTTACCGTGCTGATAATCTGAGCGGAAGCCTGGTAAGCCTTTTGGAAAGTCATCAAGTTGGTCAATTCCTCTTCCATGGAAACGCCGCTGACGGAATCGCGTTGTTTGGCCAGCATCGAGCTGACGGCACCTTGGTTGGCCACCTGGTCGTTAGCGGTGGATAGTGCATTACCCAGGTCGGTGATCATCCGGCCGTATGCGCCACTGAAAGTCTGGTTGCCCAAACCGCCGGTAGTCTGCTGAGCCAGTCCCGCTAACTTGAGTGCGACCGTGTTATCCCCGGCCGCGCCGGCAACGCCAGCGGCCTGGACCTGCGCAGGATCGTTGTTTAGATTGGGATTAACACTGATGCTGGCAGCATCGGTGCCCGTGAAGAAATTGGCGCCGGTATTGCCATTCAGATCATAGCCGGCGCTGTAAACCGAATTGACCTGGCTGACCAACTGCGAAGCCAATGAATCGAGGCCAGTGCGCAGACTCCCCAAAGCGCCATCCCGCGTGTCGATGGCCCCCGCAATTGCCCCCCCCGTGAGAGACAGGGACGTCCCGGCCCCGGCGGCGCGCACCTGCAATTGGCCGGTGCCGGGGTCATAAGCTTGTAAGGTATCTGTGAGCTTGGCACCCGAAACCATTGCCACCCCGCCGACAGAAATGTTCAGAGAACCATCGGTGGCAGTGCTGGTCTGGAGGTTGGTGAGTTGAGCCAGGCTTTCGAGTTTTTGCTGGCGCAAATCGCGGAGATCGTTGGCCGTGCCACCGGTGGAAGCTTCGGTCTTGGCGATGTCCGAGTTGAGACCAGCGATATCCGAGAGCAACTTATTAGCCGAATCGACGTCGTTGCTGACGGCCGTGTTGAGGTCTTTGTTAACGCCCATGAGCCGCGTCGCGATCTGGTTAAAGGAGCCCGCCAGAGACTGGGCCTGGCTAACGAGCAACTGTCGTTGTGACAACGAAGTCGGGCTGGTGGCAACAGCCTGAAAGGCGGAGAAGAGGCTGTTGAGCTGGGTCGAGAGCCCTTGCGCGCCCGTCGCACTGGTCGAACTGGCGGTACCGCCGGTGGCCGAAGCGCCGGCATCGAGAAACTGGCCTAGTTCGGTTTGAGTGTTTTGCAGCGCGCTTTGCGAGGTGGTCCAGAAACCGCCAACGCTGCCTTCGTCGCGGATTTGGTTATCCAACAGCTGGTCGCGGATCTGTTGAATGCCGGAGATCTGCACCCCAGTTCCCATTGGGCCCACGGAGGTGGCGATCGCGTCACTGGTCTGAAGATTGACGCGTTGGCGAGCGTAGGCAGGATTGTTCGCATTGGCCAGGTTTTGGCCGCTAACGGTGACTCCAGACTGCTGCGCCTGCATCGCGCGGGTGGCTAGACTTAAGGTATCGAACAGTCCAGGCATAGGGTTAGCCTATGGCGTCGTAAAACGGTTGGTTGGGCAGGCCCGAGGCGAGGACCATGCCCCCATCCGTGTAAGTTGCGGGCCCGGTGCCGGGCAGGATCGTGCTGATGAGTTTGTGCATCAGCTCGACCATTCGGCTGAGCAGCAGGTGGTTTTGGCGCGCCCGCTGCTGCACCCGCACCAGGAGTTCTTTATTTTCATTCACCAGCGCCTGAACGAGCGGTTGGTAATCGGCCGGCAGGCGGGCCGTGAGCTCCTTGAAACTGGTTTCATCGCATAGCTCCAGGGTCCGCGCCAGGTGCCGTTGGCGCTGTTCACGTTCCCGGCGAACGATGTTGATGGTTTCGGCCTGGGCGTTGATGGCCGCGACGCAGGGAGGAATCCCGGTGGTCTGGCGATGCATCACCAGGTCCTGTTCCTGATCCAGCAACGCCAGCATTTCGCCGTATTGCTTGAGCTCCTCTCGCAGAGCTTCGATGAGATGGTCTAAGGGGTTATTCATGCGTATGATTACAAGTCTTGTCCGTTGCGGAGCGGTTTGGACGGTGCAACGGGAGCGGCGGCCGTACGCTGCCTCTGAGAGTGGTCGGGTCTGGCGGTAACGATTCCTGAACCCAGCTTCGACGATTCTGCGGCTTGCGGTTTAGTGTTGCCACCAGCGGGCCGCGTAAGCTGTTGCTCAAAAGTTTTTGCCAAGCCGAAGGACCCGGATTTGGAGATGCTATCCGCCAATTGGGTCGTGATCATATCGCGGTAGATATCTGCGGCGGTCGAGTTGTCGGCGAATTTAGAGGGAATGACCGTTTTCTGTGTGGCCGCGAGGATTTGGCGGAGGAGGATTGCTTCAAACTGGCGGCTCGCTTCGGCAATCTTCTGTCGCTCAGTGAGGGCGGTGTTACCGGCCAAGCGCTCCGGGGCGATATCCGCGGCGGCGACAGGTTTTTGGAGCGGAGTGATGCCCATATCAGCGGAGAATCAATTCGGCCTGCAGTGCGCCAGCCTGTTTCATCGCTTGGAAAATGGCCATCATATCGCGGGGAGTCACCCCCAGGCTGTTCAGCGCGGCCGCGACCTTTTCTATCGTTGGCAACTCGGGCAAGGGGACGAGGGCGGATTTAGTCTCGGTCACCAGGGTGCTGGTGCGTGGAGTGACCACGGTCTGGCCGCCCTTGCTCAGAGGATTGGGCTGGGAGACATCGAGGGTCGAGGCAATGTTGATGGTGATGTTGCCATGCGCCACAGCGCAACTGGAGATTTGAATACGCGCCGTGGCGACAATCGTGCCGGTCCGCTCATTGATGATGATCCGGGCAGGGGACTCCGGGATCGTTTCCAAGTTCTCGAGCCGGGCGATGAAATCAATGGGCGTTGACTCCGCCCCTTCCGGAATCCGCACCTGCACCGTTGTTGAGTCCACCGCGTGGGCGGAGTTGGTAAACACGTCGTTGACGGCAGCAGCCAGGCGAGCGGCCGAGGTGAAGCCCGGCTCACGGAGCAGCAACTGGAGCGTGTGATCGCGGACGATCGTGGTCGGGATTTCGCGCTCCACCAGAGCGCCCCCAACGACGGATGCCGTGGTGGGATGATTCTTAGTCACCGTCGCGCCACCCCCACCACCCGTTCCCACGGTGAAGCCGCCGATTGAAACCGGCCCTTGCGCGACGGCGTACACCTTGTTATCCGCGCCCAACAGCGGGGTTTGGAGCAGAACACCGCCTTGCAGCGTACTGGCGTCACCCATTGAAGCGACTTGCACATCCAAACGTTCCCCAGGTTTCAGAAAGGCGGGGATGTCGGCGGTAACAATGACCACCGCGACATTTTTGGACGAAAGCGTGGTGGCTGGCACGTTGAGGTCGTAACGCTTGAGGAGATTGGCTATGGTTTGTTGGGTATAAATGGGATCTTTGTCACCCTGGCCCGCCAAACCGGCAACCAGACCGTAACCGACAAGCTGATTGTCACGGGCACCCGCCACCATCGCGATGTCGCGCACTCTCACTCCTGCGGCCGGAGCCGCCAGGGTGCCCAGGCATACAGCTAACAGAACGAGCGAGGTGGATGGAACGAGCGGCATGCGTCAGAACGGACTGAGTTTGTCCCAAATCTTGGTAAACCAACCTTTTCGTTGGCTGTCGGTAATGGCCCCTTTAGTAATAATCTGAATCTTCGCGTCCGCGACATTGTAGCTAAACACGGTGTTATTCGCGGCAACGTCCTCGGGTCGAACTATGCCATGCAGGACAACATTTTGTTTTTCGCCGCCGAACGCGGTTTCGCGCGTGCCTTCGATCAGCATATTGTGGTTCGGCAGCACGTCGATGACACGGACCGTGACCTGGGCAACAATTTGCTCCGAATTGGCAATCGTACCGCCGCCGTCAAAAGTGTTGGCTGAATTATATTTGAGCGCCGGGAGCGTGCCGCCCTTGGTCAGGAGCCCACTGGCGGCCGGACTGTAGAGAAAGGCGGTTATGGCAGCATCCATCGAAGCCTTCTTGCTGGTGGAGGTCTGGTTGTTCTTGTTGGCGGTGGTATTTTCCTGCACCACGATCGTGATGAGATCGCCGACGCGCGAAGCGCGCTTGTCCGAGTACATCGCCCGGGAAGCGCCCTCCTGCCAGAGCGATTGTGAGGTTACCGGGAGCGGCAGGACGACGCAGGCGGCTAGAGCCACCAACGCAGCCAGGTTGGGCATCATCAATTTCATATCACAAACAGACCAGAATATTTTGTTCGTCGAGCACCTTGCCGTGGAGGTCGCGCCGGGAAAGCGGGTTACGGACACGAATGATCTGGCCCGCAGCTCCATCTTCCAAGGCTTCGACTTTTAGGGTAATCAGAAGGACACCATCCTGGACCGTGGCATCCACGCTCTGTCCACGATGCACAATTGATCTTGGCCTGATTAAACGCGCCAACAAGGGTGCGCCGGGCTGGATGGCTTCAACGACCTCCAGGCTAGAATCATCGGGTGCGATTTGGGCAAGCGCCTCACGACAGAGCAACATGTCGCGCCGCTCGCGGGCAAGCTCCGCACTCCGGACGGCGTCGCCACGCTTGAGCGGCGAACGAGCAACCCAGACTTCGCGCCAAACCTTCGCCTGAAGCGAGGCTTGCCAGGAACCGAAATGTTCGCCGCGCGCGGTCTCCAACTCGAAACGGATGATGAAAGAGGGTGTCACTCCGGACGCAGGCAGGTCCTGCACTTTGAGCGTGAACGGTTCGTCAGGAACATTTAAGACAGCCCAAGGCTGCGAAAGTCGCAACTCAAGCTCTCCCTGGTCTTTGACGTATTGTTGCTTTAGAAGAGTGGTCAAGAGCTGGAGGCCCTCCTTCTCGGCGAGTGGCCTCAAGCGGCGGGAAACGCGTGCGACCACCGAGCCAGCCCAATTAGTCAATGCCTGGTCCAGACCTGCGGTGAGTGCCAGTTCGGCGACTTGGGCTCGTTTCAACAGAAGCGACTTACCACAAGCCGGAGCATCGCAAAGCCGCAGACGCGGCACCTCGGCTCCGGATTCAATGACCTGACTAAGGAACACTCCCTCGCCGTCCACTTGAATCGCAGGGTGGAGTTGAACCGCAATGGATAGTTCGGCGGAGGACGCGGCCAACTCCTCGCCGGCACTGGCGCAGAGCGCAAACGAGACGAGGCATAATCCTGCGGACAGCCCGAAGTGGCCTGAGAAAACCTGGCAGCAAAATCGCGGTAGTTTCATCAACGACGCAGGTTATTGCTCTGTTGCATCATTTCATCCGCAGCCTGCACGGCTTTGGAGTTCACCTCATAAGCTCGTTGCGCCAGGATTAGGTTGACCATTTCTTCAACCACCTTGACGTTGGACATTTCCAAATAATTTTGATTGAGGGTGCCGAACCCGCTCTGGCCGGGAGTGCCCAGTTCGGGGGTCCCTGACGCGGGGGTTTCTTTGTAAAGATTGCTGCCCATGCTCAACAGTCCGGCGGGATTATTGAATCGAACGAGCTGGACGCCAAAACTGGTCGCGGTGGTTGCCCCGGTATAGGTGACCTGGCCGTTGGAAGAAATAGTAATATTAGTGGTTCCGGCGGGGACGGGCTGGAAGCCTCCTTGGACTGGCAAACCGTCACTGGTCACAATCCGGCCATCCGAGGCGGTTTTGAAGCCACCATCGCGCGTGTAGGCCAGAGTCCCGTCCGGCATTTGGACTTGAAACAAGCCATCGCCCTGGATTGCGACGTCCAATTGTGCACCCGTTTGTGTCAGATCGCCGGTCGTGAAAACCTTCGAGGTCGAGACCGGTCGCGAGCCCTGACCGACTTGGATACCGGTCGGAACCTCAATGCCCGCCGCTTGCTCTGAGCCGGGGGCGCGAGTGGTCTGGTACAGCAATTCCTGGAACTCGATCTTGCTCTTCTTGTAACCGGTGGTGTTGACGTTGGCCAGGTTGTTGGAAATGACGTCCAAGTTCATTTGTTGGGACTGCATCCCGGCGGCGGCGGAGTAAAGGGCTCGAAGCATAGCAAATTATTTTGGAGTTAAAATTTGAGGTTCAGATCAACCAAGGCAGAGGAGGTCACGGACCTGAGCGATTCGGACCGCGTTGTGTCCACCGAACTGTGGCAGCGCATTGGCAGAGTGGAGCTCAAATTCATAATTAAGCTGCCGTGCCAAGGTCAGTGATGACGCGGCCCATACGTTCGTCCTGCATTTGCATGACTTTCTGATTGGCTTCGAACATCCGCATGGCGGTGATGAGACTCGCCATTTCCGTGGTTGGGGAAGTGTTGGCGCTTTCAAGAACGTTTTGGCGCACCTGCGAGGATTGGGCGGCGAAGGGCTGCAACCCCGGGTTATTGGCCAAAAAACAACCGGCCCCGATGGGCGTAAGCTGTCCGGGCTGACCGAATTCCACCAATCGAATACGGCCTTTGAGGCCTCCGCCCTGGCTCACTTCCCCGGTTGCGGCCACCGAGATAGGCGAGGAGTTGGCGGGGTCCAATTGAAGAGGACCACTGTCGCCGAGAACGAGGTAACCCTGCTTGGTCACAAGTTGACCTTGCGCGTTGAGTTGCAACTCGCCGTCGCGGGTGAAACCGTGAGTCCCATCTGGCAATTGCACCTCGAAAAAGCCTGGCCCCTCGATCGCCATGTCGGTCGCTAGACCGGTGGGACGGAGCGTGCCCTGTTGGAAATTAACTGTGGCGGTGCTCGTGGGCATAACGTAGCCGCTGCCGTTGAGGCCGGCTAACCCTGGCGCCATGCCCGCCGAAACCGCGGAAAAAGAGACGTCCCTTTTGCGCGAGCCGGGGATGGAACTACCGGCCAGGTTTTCGGCGATGACTTCCTGCCAACGCGAATTTGCGTTCATGGCCGCCGCTGCCTGGTAAAGGCTCACATTCATTCTGGGATCTGCTGAGCACGGGATATGCCATGGGTGTTTCGTGCCGAGTTCCCTGGGTCTGGGTGGCAAAACGTTCCGACTTCCCTGCAGAATTTGCCGGGCAAGGATGGGTACCAGCCAAAGAACCCCTCCGTCAAACTCGCCCAAAAACCGAAATGGAAAGGGCGCCTAGAGCCGCAGAATACGGGAATATTCGAAAAGCCAGGCCATTCCGGAGAACCATCGATTCACCGGAATGGTGAACGACGTCCCGAGCCCGACTCCCGTCCCGTTTGCGGGTTTCGCAGCTTGAATTGCCGGATTTAGGTTAGGTGCATCGGGGAGCCAAATCCCGGCTTACGGTTCGCGTTGTAAAGGTACCAAACCTTTGGCGATGGCAAACCTTGTTAGACCGGCGATGCTGTGAATGTTTAGCTTGCGCATGATTCGCTCCCGGTGAGTTTCGATGGTGCGCACGCCGACTCCAAGCCGACAGGCGATTTCCTTGTTACTCAAACCCTCGGCAATGGCAATGAGAACCTCGCGTTCGCGCGCACTGATCTGGCCAGGATGCGGACCTTCCCCGGGCCCCCGAACGAACTGGTTCAGAGCGAGCCTGGCCACCTCATGGCTGAAGTAGGTATCGCCGGCGTGGAGGGTGTCGATGGCCTTGATGAGCTCCTCGGTCGGCGCCTGTTTGAGGATGTAGCCCCTGGCCCCGGATTGCAAGATGCGCATCACGTAGTCCGAATCGTTATGCATCGACAGGATCAGGACCTTGATCGCCGGGTTCTCTTTGCGGAGAATATCCGCGGCGGTCAGGCCGTTCAGCAACGGCATATCGATGTCCATGAGCACCAGGTCGGGAGTCAGTTCCTTGGCTTTGCGCAGAGCGTCTTGACCGTCGATCGCTTGACCCACAATCTCCACGTGTTCGAAGTGACCGAGACACGAACTAAGACCCTTGCGCACCACGGGATGGTCGTCGGCCAAAAGCACCCGAATGGGCTTGCGAGCCCCTGGCTTGGAGGGGATCAGCCGTCGGGAGGAGCCAGCCTGGGTTAGAGCCTCAGGAACCACCCCACCGGAGCCAGCGCGCGCGGCCAGCGCGGCGCTGCCCAGTTGCGATGTCTTTGTACCTTGTATCTTAGCCACAGTCGTTTTCATGCTCGGAATCTTGTCGTCACTTCGATTTCGCGTGATTCACTACCGAGCACCTTAGGCGAGATTGCGATCGCTCACAATCGGGGCAAATCACGATTGGAATCCCGGTAAAAGCACGTGACCGGCTCCCGGGGAAACCCGGATCGAACGGTGAACGGGATGGAGTGGTGGAGGATTGGAGTTATGGAAAACCCCGTGCTCCATCACTCCGTTTTCAGCCCCGACCGGTTGCCCAGGTCTGAGGGGAATGGAATCACGATATCTGAGGGTAAAGTCCGACAGGCAGGCGACGGCCGCTCAAGACGGCAGTTCGCGCTGCACCCAAGCGGTGGCGTGTTGAGTCAGCTCTGAGGAGTTCTTGAGGTTGAGCTTGTGCTTGATCTGTTCGCGATAGTATTCGATC
The DNA here is from genome assembly GCA_025356925.1 of Limisphaerales bacterium. Lineage (GTDB taxonomy): Bacteria > Verrucomicrobiota > Verrucomicrobiia > Limisphaerales > UBA8199 > JANXQE01. Next base: position 12,661 of record JANXQE010000652.1, read on the forward strand.
GTCTTGATGCTGAGATGCAGTTCCTGGGCGATTTCACTCGTCTTTTTCCACTGGCCAATGAGCTGAAACACTTCCAATTCCCGGTCGCTGAGGCTCTTGACGGGCGAGTCCTGGACGTCGGTTTTGCCGCGGATTTGCTGCTGCAACATTTTGGAGGCGAGCGCCTCGCTGACGTAAATATTTCCACTTAAAACGCGGCGGATGGCAGTCACGATTTTTTCGAGGGCCTCCTGCTTCATCATGTAACCGAGGGCGCCCGCGCGGAAGGCAACTTCAGCATAGACGGACTCGTCATGGGCGCTGACAACCAAAACGGGCAGCTTGGTAAACTGGGCTTTGATGTTGCGCATCAGCTCCAGTCCGCTGCTATCCTTGAGCGAAATATCGGCGATGACCAGAGCGGGCCGGAGTTTTTCGATGGCGGTCAGGGCGTGGGCAGCATCCTCCTCCTCGCCGCAGACGATCATGTCGCTTTCGCGGTTGATGAGTTGGGCAATCCCGTAGCGCACGACGGCATGATCGTCGACCAGGAGGATCCGGGTTCGGTTGTCCTTCACTGGATTTGTTTTCGCCTGAGCCATGATAATTCTGGTAAAGCTCGACGGCTTCGGCATCGGCCAACTTAGTTTGGTGTAGCCAGCCGCCCGGAAGCGCGCGATGATGGTGATTGTGGGGGGATTCCGGGCGCCGCGCAATCCCTATTGCTTGTGGCGGTTGGCTCACTTGACGGGCGGGTTTTCCCAACTAGACTCAACCCATGCCAGTTACGAATGGGTCCAGATTTACGCGCCGCGGCTCTCTCCTGGGCGCATGAGAAAGCCATCCGTTCTCGTCGTCTTTCTGACAGTCTTTATCGACCTGATCGGGTTCGGGATCGTGGTCCCTTTGGTGCCGCTCTACAGCAGACACTTTGGCGCTCACGGCCTAGTCATCGGAGCTATTATCGCGTCATTTTCGGCGATGCAGTTCATTTTTTCGCCGATTTGGGGAAGACTATCTGATCGCTATGGGCGGCGCCCAATCCTGCTCATCAGCACGGCCGGGGCGGCTGCATCCTATGTACTCTTTGCGGTGAGCTCGGGACTCGAGAACCACGCCTCAGCTCTCGGCCTGATGGTGCTATCGCGCGCTTTTGCCGGGCTATGCGGAGGCAACATTACCGTGGCCCAAGCGTACATTGCGGACATTAGTGCTCCGGAAGAACGCTCGCGGCGGATGGGGCTGATCGGGATGGCTTTTGGTTTGGGATTCATCTTCGGCCCCGCAATTGGGGGCCTGAGTCTAAAGTACTTGGGCAGCACCGGCCCGGGCTGGATCGCCGCCGGCCTCTGCGCCGCTAACTTCCTTTTGGCGTTATTTATCCTGGTGGAGAGCCGCCAGCCCAGCTCCGAACCCATCGCGCATCGGCCGCACCTCGACCAATGGGTCCACACGCTGACCCAACCCAAAATAGGCCTGCTCGTCGTGGTTTTCTTCCTGGCAACGTTTTGTTTTAGTTGCTTCGAAAGCACGTTGCCGTTGGTGGTCAGCGATAACTTCCATCTGAATATTCAACGAGACGAGACCTCGGCGTCGACGGTCGCGTACCTGTTCGTGTTTTGCGGCCTCGTCGGGGCTCTGGTCCAGGGGGGAGCGATCGGCCGGCTAGTAAAGCGGCTAGGCGAACCAAAACTTATCGCGGTCAGTTTGGTTTTCACCGCCATCAGTCTGGCGCTTTTACCGTTCATTGGCGGAACAGCGGACTTGTCGTGGCGAGTCCTGGTGCGGCCGGAGGGCCGTTCCTGGCTGGCGATGCTTGGCGCGCTGGGGTTGCTGTCCATCGGATCGAGCCTCACGCGTCCGCCGCTCTTCGGCATGCTCTCCAATCTGACTTCGGCGAATGAGCAGGGGGCCAATATCGGCGTGGCCCAAGGGGCCGGCAGCCTGGCCCGGATTCTCGGGCCGATGTTTGCGACCGGCCTCCTGCCCTATCACCCCGCCCTGCCTTACCTGGTGTGCACGGGGGTCTTGTTGGCCACAACTGCGCTGCTCGTTCAGCGCTTTCGCGCAGACAAGCCGTCTGAGGCGGAGGCAGGAGCTGCGCAACCGGCAAAGTAAATCGCGTTGCTCCAACCCGAAGACTCAGTGCGCACCTTTGATGATTGCCGGAGCCGCTGGCGACTTAGCAAACCCTGCCGTCGCCTGTGCCGCAAAATTCGCGCGCAAACGCTCGCTACGGTTAGCTGATCAGGCCCGGGGATATCGCCGGATGCCTTGCAGCGATGGCAGGTTAAATATCTGCACTGCGTCCGGCCGTTAGCGCAGGAAGAGTTGGGCGGCCGCATCGGCGAAACGCAGGCCCGCTGGCGTGAGCTGAAATCGGTCGGGCCGCAACCAGCCCCAGCCCTGGCGCGTGAGCTCATCCATCTCACCCGCCCAAGCCTGGCGCAAATCGTGGCCGGTAACTTGCCGGAATTGCTCGAACGGCCACCCGGCGATCATGCGCAGCCCGAAGGCAGCGGTTTCGCCGGCGCGAGCCAGAGGGGCTAGCTGTTCGCGCGATTCAATGGGCCGTTCTCCCTTCTCGAGGCGTTCGCAATACTGAATCGTATTGGAAAGGTTCTTGGTGCGTACCCCACGGATATAGCTGGTCGCGCTGGGCCCGAGTCCATGGAAGGACCCTCCGCGCCAGTAATTAACGTTGTGCTGGCAAGCCAGAGCGGGCACTTGCGGTTCGGAGGAGACTGGCCCGCACCCCAGTTCTTCCGGGCGCGCTGTCGCGTCTGTGTCACGTGGAGGGAAGCTCGACCGCGCGCGTGCGAAGTTGGCTACCTCGTATTGTTCGAAGCCGCTGTCCAACGCACGTTGCACGAGTACCTCGTACATAGCGCACGCGAGGTCTTCATCCTCAGCGAATTCTCCGGCGTGCAGTTGCGCGTAAAGGGCAGTATCTTCCTCGTAAATCACTTCATAGCTGGAAAGATGTTCGCTGCCCATTGAGACAGCCTCGCTGAGTGTTTCGCGCCAGACGTCCAGGGTCTGCCCGGGGATGGCGAACATTAAGTCAAGATTCAGATTGGTAAAGCCGGCCTGGCGCAAAATATCGAAAGATTTGAAGACCATCTCCCGGGTGTGAACCCGACCCAATCGTTCGAGCAGCGCCTCGTGGAGGGACTGCACGCCCATCGAAATGCGATTGACCCCGTGCGAGTTCAGGAGCCGGGCCTTATCCAGCGACACAGTGGCGGGATTGCACTCGACGGTCCACTCCTGCGCGCCCAGCAAGCCGAACCGGTCCATGGCCGCCAGGATCCGCTCCCATTGCCTGAGGTTCAGCAGCGACGGCGTGCCGCCGCCGAAAAAGACGGTCTGGGGCTTCAAGTCGCCAGCCACCAACTCCATTTCCCGGATGAGTGCCGTGACGTAGCGGTTAACAATCTCTCCGTCGGACGCCTCAGAATAAAACGCGCAGTATGCGCACTTCTTGGCACAGAAAGGCACATGCACGTACAAGCTGTTGAGCGGCTCCGACGAAAATTCGACCATGCTGGAACATAACTCGGCAGCGGATAGAGCGCGAATCAAAATCCGGCGGAGACCTCCCCCGTTGAAATCCGAGGGCCGAAGGCCGAAATCCGAAATCCGAAGAAAATACACTTGGACAGGACACGTCGTGGCGAGCACTTACGAATTCGCTCTTTCGTTTGGGGTTCGCCGGGCGGTATTCGGAGTTGGACGGAGCAAATGCTAACGAGGCCGGGACATAAATTATTTTGGCGCCGAACCGGCTTCTGAATTGCATGGCCACGGCTTAGCCCTTAATGTCGCGGCGATGAAAATTGTGCTGGCATACTCGGGCGGTCTCGATACCTCGGTCATCCTGTCCTGGATTAAGGAAAAGTACGGCGCCGAGATCGTGGCCTATTGCGCCAATATCGGCCAGGAGGAAGAACTCAAAGGTCTCGAGACGAAGGCCCGTAAGACCGGCGCCTCCAAATGCTACATCGCGGATTTGCAGCAGGAGTTTGCCCGCGATTTTATCTTCCCGATGATCCAGGCGGGCGCGGTTTACGAAAGCCAGTACTACCTCGGCACCAGCATCGCGCGTCCGCTCATTGCCAAAGGCATGATCGAGGTCGCCCGGCGCGAAAAAGCCGAGGCCCTCGCTCATGGCGCCACGGGCAAAGGCAATGATCAGGTCCGGTTCGAACTCACCGCAGCCGCCCTGGCGCCCGAACTCGAAGTCATTGCACCCTGGCGCGATGCCTCGTTCCGCGAGCAGTTCCCCGGGCGTAACGAAATGATTGCTTACTGCGCTCAATACAAGATTCCGGTGCATGCTTCGGCCAAAAAACCATATTCGATGGATCGGAATCTCCTGCATATTTCCTTCGAGGCCGGCATCCTTGAAGATCCCTGGTTGGACGCATTTGCGCCAAAGAACAAGGACATGTTCAAGCTGAGCGTGGCTCCGGAGGACGCGCCTGACAAACCGGAATATGTGACACTCGATTTCGTTGAAGGCTGTTGTGTCGCGATCAACGGCAAAGTTCAGGATCCGCTCGGCGTGATGCGAGCCCTGAACAAACTCGGAGGCAAACACGGCATTGGCCGCGTCGATATGGTCGAGAACCGGTACGTAGGTATGAAATCCCGCGGCGTCTATGAGACACCGGGCGGGGCCATCCTGCACTACGCGCACCGCCAGATGGAAACCTTGACGATGGATCGCGAAGTGATGCATCTGCGCGACTCCCTAATCCCGCGGTATGCGGAGTTGGTCTATTATGGGTATTGGTTCGCCCCGGAGCGAATCGCCCTGCAAGCCTTCGTCACGGAAAGTCAAAAGAACGTGACCGGCACTGTTCGTGTGAAGCTTTACAAAGGCAACGTCAT
>JANXQE010000690.1 GCA_025356925.1 Limisphaerales bacterium
CTTGAGCTCGGCCGCGCGCTCCGGCAAGCCGTGCGAGGCATGGATTTCCAGGAAGCCGTTGGTCGGATTGATCAAGACCACCGAGCCGCTGGAAGCGCGCATCAGGCGCACCGCTTCGGTGATGATGAGCTGCAGCGCCTCCTGCGGATCGAGGGTCGAATGAATAATCGTGCCGACCTGATGCAGAAGGTTCAGGCGGTCGTACCGGGCCTTGAGTTCAGTGAGCTCGTCCACGACTAGGTCCTACCGTTTGGTGTAACACTCAAATCTCATCTTACCCGGGCGGCCAGCCCCAAGCCGGTCATACCGAATACCAGGTTAGGCAGCCAGCCGGCCAGCCAGGGCGGCATCTTGCCCCCCGCTCCGGCCGCCAGGCAGACCTGCTGCACCACAAAATAGGCAAAGCAAATCAGAATGCTACTGGCCACCTCGACAAATACGTTCCGGCGCCCGGACGCCGCGCCGAAGGGGATGGCAATCAGCACCACGACCAGACAGGTCCAGGGGGTCGCCAGCCGGCCGGCCAGTTTCGTATAAAGCGCCGCGGCTTGGGAAGGATGCGGGTGCAACCGCAGATAATTCAAGATGACTGAAATCGGAATGTCGGCCCGCCTGGCTTTGGCAAGGCTGTTGCCGCTGCCGATTTGAATTTCACTCTTGATTTGCTCCGGAGTCTCGGAGAATTCAGGGGTTACCAAGAGGTTGGTCCGGAGCAGGAGCACAGGCAGAGCATCGGGTTGCGCCGGACGCCTATATTCGATGACATCAAAGCAATTCCAGATTCCGTTGACACGAATGGCCCGGGCCGCTCGCAGTTCCAGGTGCGAACCATCAGGGAGCTTGGAAATGACTACTGGCTTGAGCATCTCCGCGGTTCTCAAATCATATACTCCGATGATCCAATCCCGGCCGTCGCGCGAATTGTTGATTCCTAAGTTTAGGATCTTGTCCCGTCCGGGTGTGCCGTCCGGCGGCGGGGAACGGGAGTTGCGGATCTGCTCGGCCGCATCGGCACTTTGCGGCACGCAGTATTCATTCAGAGCAAACACCGCCGCGCTCGCCACGAGCCCCACCCCGAAATAAGGCAGACACAACCGCCCCAAACTAACACCCGCCGCCCGGATCGCGGTGATTTCATTGTGTCGCGCGTGGTTGGTCAGGCTGTAAAGCAACGCCAGCAGCAAGGCCATCGGCAGTACCAGCACCAGAAACTCCGGTGTCTTTACCAGGTAATACTGCGCAACGTCCCCGACGTGCAGCTTTTTTTCCTGGAGACTGCTCAGCTCGGTGATCAAATCCGAGGCCACCCACAAAAGCAAAAAGCCGCTGAGGCAGTACCCGAGCGGGACCAGCAATTCGCGCAACAAATAACGGTCCAACAGCCGCATTGCCCGGCAGCGTACCGGGCAGCGTGGCGCAAAGCAAGGCGGGTGCGGCCCCGGAAATCCGCGGGCCGAACCCCGACGGTTTAAGGCGGGCTTTCGCGCCTGACCGTGAGGGCCCCGTTCCAGCGCCCTCCTGAGCGCACATCCGCCGGACAGTGAGACTGGGAGGTACGAATATCTGCCCTACCGGATTGAATGACCGCGCTAGCAGCCTTTTGAGTCTTGCTAGTCCGGGCCTTCCGCTTAAAGTGGTCCAATGAAGATTTCCGGGTCGTGGCTGAGTCTCTGGCTAGCCTCGATCGCTTGCGCCTCGGCGCAGGTGACCGTCGAGGTTACTCAGGATCAACAGCAATTTCTCGCGGGCGAGGCGCTCAAGGCCACGGTGCGGATTACTAATCTCTCAGGCCAGGCGCTGCGCCTCGGCGATGAGGAGGATTGGTTAACCTTCGCTCTGGAATCGCGAGAAGGTATTGTTCTGCCCAAAATCGGCGAGGCTCCTGTGCTTGGCGCGTTCACTTTAGAATCCTCGAAGGCGGCCATCAAACGCGTTGACCTCGCCCCCTATTTTACTGTGACCCAGCCCGGAGCCTATCAAATTGTCGCGACCGTCCACATTCGAGGCTGGAGCGGAGAGCTGACCAGCCCGCCCACAACATTTGACCTGATCCAGGGCTCCAAGCTCTGGGAACAGGAGGTGGGCGTCCCTGGGTCAGCTGCGGTGACTAATGGCCAGCCAGAGATCCGCCGCTACACGCTGCAGCAAGCCAATTATATCCGGGGACAGATCCGATTATACCTTCGCGTGACCGATGCGTATGCCAAGCCGATTCGGGTCCTGGCGATCGGGCCCATGGTGTCTTTCGGCCGACCGGAGCCGCAAATCGACCGATCCAGCAATCTGCACGTACTTTGCCAGGAGGGCCCGTTTTCCTTCAGCTACACGGTGTGCAATCTGCAGGGCGACGTCATTGCACGCCAGACCTATGACTATTCCGAGACACGTCCGCGCTTACGCCTGGACGATGACGGAAACATCTCGGTCGTGGGCGGGACCCGGCATATCGCGGCCAATGATGTGCCGGGGGCGCCCCAGGAAGATCTGGATGTCCCGGCACTGCCTCCCCTGCTTCCCGAGCCTCTTACGAATCAAGTGAGTGTGACCAAGCCCTCCAACCCCTCCAAGTAAACCGGTCAGGCCTTCAAAGTTTCCCAGCTCCGGTTTGACCTCGACCGCTAGCCTTCAGCTCAAATCGGCACCGGCCCGCATTACTCCAAACGGCTTCCCATCCTGTTGTTCGCGGCCAACCTTCCCCAGCCCAGCGATCCGCCTTCCACAATTCGCCTTAGTCCAGCAAGTCATCGAGTGCCTGGGCCCGAGCCTGGATTTCTTTGACGATGGGCGCCGCCCGCAGGACTGCGTTTTCTTCAGTCTGCCCCGGGAATGATTTCATCACCACTCGAACGGCTGCCATAGCGTCCCCGTTCCGGTCGCGCAGTGGCATAATGACCGAGATAACATCGTTTTCCTTGCCGAAATACGTTTCGCCACGGCCAATCACTTCTTGTTCAGTCTTGGCTCCGGACTGGCCCAATTCGCGTTCATCGCCACTGGCGATCACTCGGGGCTTCTCCGCATCCTTTCCGGGAACGTATATTTTTAGTCCCAGGAGGCGCGGGTATTTGTGCAATACCTCACGGACGATCTTTTGGGCCGAGCCCTCAAACGGAACATAGACGATGCTGGTATCGCCGAAATAGCTGACCGAATCGGATTTGGTCCAAAAGCCGATTTTGCCGCTGGTGAAGGCATTGGCCTTGTCGCTCAGGGAGATTAGTTCCTGGCCGTTAAGCAGGCATCGGATTTGGTTGCCTTTGCACTCGATGGTCAGTTGCTGCCAGGTGCCGGATGGGATGGGCACATCCGGCCCAACGGGCGGTCCCCGTTGCCCATCCAGCACTTTGTAAAAGCGAAAGGTGTTTCCCAACGAACTGGCGCGCACCACGTAATAGTTACTCTCGTTCTGAACTCGAAACGCCATGCCCGCCATCTGCTCGATTACTCCCCGGACTGTTTTGAACTGCGTCTTCAGAGTGAAGTCGCCAAATTTCTCATCCTCGTAGATCAACAACGCAAAATGCTCGTCCGTGGGATCCTGCGCCAACTGAGCCAGCACAGAGTGTTTGGTTATGGTCGTCGAGGGCCCCTGAGGTGTCAGAGGAGGGAGCAAAGGAGCCACCTCCTCGAGAATGACCTTCCACTCGCCGGTTTTGCCCTTGCCGGTGACGGCGCTGCGAAATCCGGTGGGCGTTTGGTTTTCATGGAACTCGCCAAAATCAAATTTGCGCTCCGCCGCAATGGCCGGCAGGGCCAATACCAACAGAGCCCATTGAAGACAAGTGCGCATCGGATGGGAGGCTAGCAAATCCCGGCCGGTCCACAAGCCATCGCGGCGATGGCGCCAGCCGCCCGCCTCACACGTGCCAAATCATGTCCGCGACCGTGTGATTGGCCGGGATGAAAGGCAGCACATGTTCCGTGTAGGGCACGATCACATCCAGCACGTAAGGCTCGTCGGCATCCAGCATCCGTTGCATCGCTGCGCGCAGATCCTTTTGGTACATCACGCGTTCGCATTTCACATTGAAGCTCTGGCACACCGCGACGTAGTCGGGGTAAATCTGCTGCCGATTATCCGGGTCGCCCAGGTACGTGTGACCACGGTTACCCTTGTAGAAACGATCTTCCCACTGCATCACCATGCCCAGGTGCTGATTGTTGAGGATGATTGCCTTGGCGGCGATTTTCTCGATATGGGCAGTGGCCAGTTCCTGAACATTCATCAAGAACGAGCCGTCACCGTCGATATCCACCACCTGCCGATCAGGACAAGCTACTTTGGCTCCCAGTGCCGCGGGGTAGCCGTAGCCCATCGCCCCCAAGCCCGCGCTGGTCAGCAGTTGGCGCGGGTACTTGAATTTATAGAATTGGCCCGCCCACATCTGGTGCTGGCCAACGCCCGTCGTGATAATCGCTTCGCCCTTGGAAAGTTCGTAAAGCACCTCGATGGCCATTTGTGGCAGGATGACTTCACTCTCGCGCCCTTGGAGATGATCGCGCATGTGTTGTGATTTCACCACCTCCTCGGTCACGACATACCCGAACGGCGCTTTTGCCTTCCAAGCCTCGATCTGTCGGTGCCACGCGGTGAATTTCTTTTCGATCGGCCGCTCTTTCACCATCTGAGCCAAGCGCCCCAGCGCGTACTTGACGTCGCTGACGATCGGGAGGTTCGCTGGTTTGTTCTTGTTGATTTCCGACGGATCGATGTCGAGATGGACGATCGTTCCGGTTTCGCAGAACTTGTCCACCTTCCCGGTAACGCGATCGTCAAAACGCACGCCAAATGCCAGGAGCAAGTCCGCCCCCGGCGTGAGTTGTCGCATCGGATCATTTTTGCTCTTCCGCTGCTCGAACTCGCCACTCACTGCCCAGTTGGCATACGCCGCCCCGTGCATCCCAAGCCAGCGCAACGATAACGCGTCCGTCTCCGGGAACGCGCCGCACCCCATAATCGTCGTCGTCACCGGAATCTGGGTGGCCGCGACGAACCGGCGGAGTTCCTGACTCGCATTGGCCGTGATGATTCCGCCGCCAACATAAAACAGCGGTCGCTCGGACTTCTCAATCAAACCGATAATCTCGTTGAGTTCGAGGTCACTCGCCCGTCGGTCGGGATTATACCCGCGGAGGTTGATTTCCTTGGGGAAGACCGGCTGGGTCCGAGCCTGTTGGACGTTCTTGGGCACATCGATCAGCACGGGACCGGGTCGGCCGGTTTGCGCAATGTAGAACGCCTCTTTGACGACGCGCGGTATATCGTTGATATCGGTGATCAAATAACTGTGCTTCACCACCGGCAAGGTCATGCCGTAAATATCGGTTTCCTGGAACGCGCCCTTGCCGATCATCGATTGCGGGACTTGGCCCGTGATCGCCACCAACGGCACCGAGTCCATGTACGCGTCGGCAATGCCGGTCACCAGGTTGGTCGCTCCCGGTCCGCTAGTCGCCATACACACCCCCGCGCGGCCGGTGGCCCGCGCGTAGCCTTCCGCGGCAAAGGCACCCCCCTGCTCGTGACGCGGCAGGACCGTGCGAATCTTCGAGCGGGTCAGCGCCTGGTGGATTTCCATGCTCGCCCCGCCCGGATACGCGAAAATAGTGTCGACCCCTTCCCGTTCCAGACAGGCGACGAGGATCTCGCTGCCCGCCATCGTCGGGCCAATCTCGGCGCGTTTGTCGGCAGCTTTAGTAGCGGTTTCAGTGGTTTTGCTCATATACATTTTGCGATTGTGACCGGCCGCCGAGGGTGCATAAAAAAACCCACGACCGTTGCCAGCCGTGGGTGTTTGTCGAAATTCGGGTTACTTTCGACAAGCGCCAACGGCGGCGTCACCTACGACGACGACCAGCAGCAGCGCAACTTGTCGAATGTTTAACATTGGCGCCGACTGTAATAAACTCCCGCGGTGGCGTCAAGTGCCGATTTTTGAGGTTTTTGCCGTAGCTCTTCTGAAGACTTGAACCGCTAATCGAAGCTATTATGGGGCGGGACCGATTTCGATTTCTTGTGCGCGCGGTCTTTAGACGGTTTTCAGCGATTCCAACATCGCTGTTACCACCTGCTCGGCAGGGATGCCGGTCATGCATCGAAAGTCAACCGGGCAGGTACGACGAAAGCAGGGAGAACAAGGGGCGTTGGCCAGCAGCAAGTGGTGCCGTGGGTCCCCTGGCTGGCCTGGGGCCGTCAGTTCCGGGGACGTACTCCCAAACGGGACAACCACCGGAGTGCCAAGCGCAGCCGCTACGTGCATCGGCCCGCTGTCGT
>JANXQE010000384.1 GCA_025356925.1 Limisphaerales bacterium
ACCGTCCGCACATCTACTACGCGAGATACAGCGTGTGCCTGAAGCAAGCGGATGAATTCAGCGAGCGTGCGTGTGGAATGGCCAATCGTCAGCACGATGGGCGAAGGTTTCGCGCTGGGCATTCTTTTTGCCACCCGCTCGCCGGTCTTGGCCTTGATGCCGGGCACGTTCATGTTGACCCGTTTCTGCATCATCAGCGCTCTCTTACTTTGGTCCGGTGACCCTGACTGAATAGTCCCTGCCTTCCGGGCGCTTAGCTTCTTTCCATAAAAAGGTGAACTCGATCACTGCACCGTCCAGGCAACCCTCCGTGGGCAGATCGGCGAACCACACATTGAGAGCGCTGTTATGAGTCGTGTCCACCCGGTTGGTGCTCGCCCAATTATCGGCTGACCAGGCGACGGTCGCGTCGGCCGCAACGATGAGGCGCAGGAGTTTGCCAGGAGACATTCGACCAAGCGGATGGCGGAAGCTCCAAATCTCATGCCGGCTCGCCACCGGGTGGACGACATAACGCTGGAAGGCCGGATCGACTCGATCAAAACAGACGCCGTCATGAGCGCTGCGCACCAGGGAGACATATTCCGCATGCGCCCAGCACAGCGGCATGGCCGCACCCGTGGGCAGCCCGCGTCTCATTCCCCCCAGATCTTCGGCGTTCCACAACTGCTCGCTGATCATGCCCCCTACATTGGCGAACTTCTCCATGGCGGCAATAAAAGGCTTGGGATCGCGTCCCGCAGCGAGTTCGTAATGGCCGCGCTCGCCCGTTAGAATCGGCCACGCACGTCCGACCCCGGTCCCATCGAAAGCGCTGCCGTCATCCTTCTGTCCATAACCATCGTGATTGTAGCGGCGCCAGCACGGGCCTTGCGGCAGGTCGCATTTGAGCAGGCGATCCATGACCGCAATGGAGTCCCGCACGAGGGGATCGTCCGCGGCACGGATGCCCAGCCGCACCAGGTGAAGAAAATCGCCGCCGACCACGTTCCTGGCGGGCTGGACGCCGCCGCCATTGGCGATTGCGAGCACCGTGGTGTTCGGGTCGGCGTGGGGATCGGGTGCCTCAGGATCAGTGGGATTGATTCGAATGTAATGGCACCGGAACCCTTCGACCAGTTCACCGACCGTGGTGACAGTCCATTCCTCAAGGTGGGCGGCCAGCCAGTCCGCATACACCAGAATAAAATCCGCCGTGCTCGCTTCGCCATGCTGTTTGGCGAACTCGGCGGCACAGACCAGGCCGGCAATCACCGTGGCGAGCGTCGAGGGGGAATAGCCCGCATTTTCCTCCCAGCGTTCCTGGGCGGTCACCGGTCCCTGCCGGATGAGATACCCCGCTTCTCGGAAGATCATAACGCACGGATCGAATCGGCCCAGGGTAACGCCTTCACTATGCAACCGCCACGCCAGCAGGATGGGGACCGCCACTTCATCGAGTTGTACACCGCACCAATAGGCGTTCCCATTTATCCAGCTATTCTGTGGGAATCTACCGTCCGCCCGCTGGATGGCCGCCAGCCAGATCAAAGCGCGCAGCGGAGTCCCGGTCTGGCCCGAAGCCAGGAGGGCGGTCGCGCTCTGAGCTAGGTCGCGGGTCCAGACCAGGTGATAACCGCCCAGATCGGTGTCGCCCTTGGTCTCGCCCCAAGGGATGCTCATTGACGCCACCAGGGCGCCTTGAAAGGTCTTGTCTTCGTGGGCCAGCAGAATGCAGCGGCTCAGCCGATACATGTGACCGCCGTCTGATGTGTGCTCGCTGAAATCGGACTTCGGCTTGACCACCGTGCGCTGCCACTGGCGCACATAGGCATCGCGATGGACCTCGAACGGCTCCGCCAGCGATTGCAGCAACTTCGCCACCGTGCTCTGACAACTTTTCCCAAAAGCAATGGCGACCGTAAAGGGCTCCTCGCCCTGCGGAACGAACTCGCCCGTCAGCGCGATGTTGCCCTGCCCGGCGGCGCGGAACTCCCAGTCCATCTTGAAATTGTTCGTCAAATCCTGCCAACCGTCGCTGGCCCCAACGTACCCAACGGATCGCCGCGAAAACCCTCCGCTGCATCCCATGACCAGATGCACCCCCTTGCGCTCGGCGCGGAGCAGGTTGTGGCCGCCGGTTTCAGAGCACCAACCGGAGTTGCCCGCGCCCTGGCGCACGAGGTGCGGTGCCAGCAGCGCGTAGAGACGCAGCTTACCGCGCAACGACTCATCCAGAACTTCGAGCTGAGTGTGCATGAGCACCACCGAGCGATGCGGATCGGCCAGGATTTGCTTGATCACCCGGTAGCGCCCGTTGGGCTCTGAATTGGTCAGCCGGTAGAACAGACAATCCCGTTCCGGGTATTCGAGCAGGTGCTCCAGGTCTCGTTTTTCCTCGTGGCAAAACGTTTCCCCGTCGGTGATGAGAAATTGGAAATCGCGCGTGTTCGGCTCGTCCACACACGGGTAGTAGATTTCGTTGACGATGCCATGGCTGAGCGTGAACCAGACCCGGCAGCTAGTATGATAAGCGGTGCCAAGGCCTTCTTTGGCGCTGGAGGTCCAGCGGGGTTCGATTCCGGGTGCGCCGAATGCGGTAGAGGTTTCAGTCGTATTCATATCAGGATATCAAACGCTTCCACGAGCAACCTGTGCTGCCCGCGGAGCAAAGTCTTGGAGGCCGCAGTTCAACAAAGCGCCGATGCGCTCGATACTCAGGTCCGCGGCTGGGCAGGCGGCCAGAATCTTTGGATCCAGAGCGTAGTGCCCTTGCCGCACAAAAACAGTCGTCACCCGCGAGCGCCAGATCTTCTTGACGGCGGCCAGGATGCGGAGCTTGTCGTCCACCATTACATAATGAGCTGCCGGATACCGCCCCTCCACATCGGCCAGCTCGTGTTCCTTGTGGACGTAAATCAACGCGTGCCCATCGACCGCTTCATAAAGCCCGGAACGGTCCACTTTGCGCGGTTGGAACACGACGTCGCCGTCGGTGAGAAGGACGGCAGATCCCCATTGCTTCACGTGCTCGATAACGTCGAGTGAGTTGGGAAAGAGGCGGTTGGCAAAGGGATAGTTTATGAGGAAGCGCGAAATGGCCAGCAGGCCCAGGTCGTGCGGATACTCAATTCGGTAACGCTGCAAGGCGCCCAAATAATCGGCGTAACCAAGCCGGGTTCGCAAGCGCTCGAAAATGGTCCAGTAACACCGCGCCCGTTTAGGGCCGACCTCGCGCTTGAGGTATTTGGTGAGGTCAGCGATTACGCGGTCGTTGTCGAGCAGCGTGTTGTCCACGTCGAACAGAAAAACGGTTTTAGCGGCACCCGAACCTTTGGGAGTGTTCCTTTTCATGGGTTAATGGACGAACCGCTTATGAGCTGAGGAGCAGTAAGGCTTGGCCCAAAGGCGATAGCCGCCTTGGAAGGCGTTGGAATTGTCTCCCAGGCGCGTGCCAGGCGGAAGCTTCTTTAGCAGTCTAGCGTTACCCCCTCCGAGCACAACATAGTCAGCCTGCACCGCGCTCCGGAGTTGCTGGACGACCTCGTTCACCTGACGGCGCCACTTCTTTTTCCCCAGTCGCTCCAGGCCTGCCAGCCCCACATAATCTTCATAGCTCCGGCCCTTCTTATAGGGCAGGTGGGCCAGTTCCATCGGCTCCAGTACATTATCCACGATCAGCGCTGAGCCCAGCCCCGTGCCCAAACCGAGAAAGAGCATCCGGCCGCCTTGGTAGCTGCCCAGCGCTTGCATCGCCGCGTCATTGACAATCTTAACCGGTCGGCCGAACGCCTTGGTGAAGTCAAATCCCAGCCAACCGGATCCCAGGTGGCGAGGTTCAATGATGGGACGACCGTGAACCACCGCCCCGGGATAGCCGATAGAGACGGCATCATATTTCCAACCGACCGTGGCGGCCCGCACCGCAGAAACCATCTTTGCAGGAGTCATCTTCGGACCGGATGGAATTTCGACCCGCTGCTTATGGCCAGTAGCCAGCACCTTCACATGCGTGCCGCCGACGTCGATGACCAGAATTCTCATGCGATTGGCCTCCCTTTAGTCGTTGGCCATTCAGTTGGCCAGGACTGGCTTCGTCATTGCCTGGTACATCATTTCCTCGCTCAAGAACGGTGGACCATATAGTTCATACCCACCGCTCAGTTTTTCGTTAACTTTCCGCGCAAGCTCGTCATGGGTTGCGGCATCGGCGTGAAAGGGCACCGCGACGATTGTATATTCAATCGGAGGTTTCATCTTGGATTGAGTCACGAATTCTTTCCCTTTTTCTTGCACTGCTCCAGCAATTCGGTCGGCAGCGGCCAACTGTGCCCTTGCGCCAGCAGGCCCTGGGCGTTCTCGGGTCCCCAGGTGCCCGCGGCGTAATTGGGGAAATCACTGGGCGGAGCCGCCGCCCAAACGTCGAGCACCGGCATCAATAGTCGCCAGGCGGCCTCCACCTGGTCGGCGCGCATGAACAAGGTGGCATCATTCTTCATGACGTCCCAGAGCAATGTTTCATAAGCCTCGGGGGACCGGGTTGCGAACGCGTCCTGGTAATTGAACTGCATCTCCACCGAGCGCAGGTGCATCATTGGCCCGGGGTGTTTGGCTTGAAAGCGCAGCACGATGCCTTCGTCGGGCTGGATGGACATCACCAGGCGGGATGATTGCCAATCCAGAGTGGACTCAGCCGGAAACGACTGATGCGGCACCCCGCGAAATTGGATCGTAATTTCCGAGGCGTGCCGGGCGAGCCGCTTCCCCGTGCGGAGGTAGAAAGGCACATCCTGCCAGCGCCAGTTGTCCAGGAACAACCGGAGCGCAACAAACGTCTCCGTTTCGGAATCTGGCGACACGCCGGCTTCTTCGCGGTACCCGGGAACTTTCTTGCCGCCGACCCAACCCGGGCCGTACTGCCCGCGCACGACGCATTGATGGACCGCGTCTCGATGAATCGGGCGGACGGCGTGGAGGACGTCCGCCTTCTTGTTCCGAATCTCGTCGGCTTTGAAGGAGACCATCGGTTCCATCGCCACCAGACAGAGCAGTTGCATCAGGTGATTCTGCACCATGTCACGCAGGGCACCCGCGTGGTCGTAATAGCCGCCGCGATGTTCCACCCCGACAGCCTCAATGGCGGTAATGGTGACACACTCCACATAACGCCGGTTCCAGATCGGCTCGAAGAGGGGATTGGCAAAGCGGAAGGCCAGAATGTTCTGCACTGTTTCCTTGCCCAAATAATGGTCGATGCGGAAGATCTGGCCTTCCTCGAAGTTGGCGGCGAGGATGGCATTCAAAGCGCGGGCGGATTCCAGGTCATAGCCGATCGGTTTCTCGACCACAATCCGCGCCCATTCCCGGTCGCGGGCCAGTCCGGCCTTGCCGAGGTATTTTGGGATTTCGCCGAACATGCTCGGCGGTGTGGCCATGTAAAAGATGCGGTGGACTTTGGCGCCCCATTCCTTTTCCAGCTTCGCGCATTGTTCGCCCAGGGCCGTATAGGTCGGCAGCTTCTTGAAATCGCCCTGCTGGTAGCGGATATGCCCGGCAAACTCGCTCCACTCGCCAGCTTTCACCATTCCCTGGCGCGAGAACTTCTTGACGCCGTCGTGGAGACGCCGGCGCAGCTTTTCGTCGCTCATGTCAACGCGATCCACCGCGATGATCGAAAAATGAGCGGGCATGCTTCGGTCCTGGGAGAGGTCGAACAATGCCGGCACGAGTTTCCGCCAGGTCAAGTCACCGGCTCCTCCAAAAATAACGAACACCGTCGGCTCGAGTTGGTCATTCGGTTGCATTCTCACTCCTTCTCCCATTCCGTGTGAAACGTGCCCTTGGCATCGACTCGCTCATAGGTGTGGGCTCCGAAATAGTCCCGCTGGGCCTGGATGAGATTGGCTGGCAGCCAGGCGCTGCGATAGGCGTCGAGATAACCCAACGAAACCATCAACCCCGGGGCCGGCACCCCGAAATCCGCCGCCCGGCACACCACCTGACGCAAGCATTCCTGATGCTCCATGACCTTTCGCGACAAGTTGGGAGCCAGCAGCAAATTCGGCAGATCAGGCCGCTCCCGGAACGCCGCGCAGATGTCTTCCAGCAACCTGGCGCGGATGATGCAGCCACCGCGCCAGATCCGCGCCACGGCCTCAAGATCAAGGTGATACTCGTATTGGTCCGAAGCAACCGCCAAAAGCGCCAGGCCTTGCGCGTAGATGATAATCATCCCGGCAAAAAGCGCGTGGCTCAGTTGCGTGAGGAACGTGTCGTGGTCCCCGGTGAAGCGCCGCTGGGAGCGCTGATAAATCGCGCTGGCCTGCACCCGTTCCTTCGCGAACACGGACAGGTCTCGCATCGCAACCGCCAGGTCGATGGTCGGAATCGGCACTTGCAGTTCCATCGCGCTCTGCGAGGTCCACATGCCGGTGCCCTTCTGCTTGGCCACGTCGAGGATTTCGTCGATCAGCCGCCGGCCGGTCGTCTCATCCACTTTGCCGAAAATGTGACTGCTGATTTCCATCAGGTAACCGTTCAGTTCACCGTTGTTCCACTTACTATACACGTCGCGCAGTTGGTCGTCGTTGAAAGCCAGGCCGCGTTTCATCAGGTCGTAGGTTTCGGCGATAAGTTGCATCATCCCGTACTCGATCCCGTTGTGGACCATCTTCACGAAATGCCCGGCCGAACCGGGCCCGAGGTAGGTCACGCACGGATCGCCGCTCACCTTGGCAGCGACAGCTTCCAACACGGAACGGACGCGCTCGTAAGCCTCTTTCGGCCCGCCGGGCATGATGCTCGGTCCATGGCGCGCGCCTTCTTCTCCTCCCGACACGCCGACGCCGAGGAATTGGATGCCTTTCGCCGTCAAGTCGCGGAGGCGCACGTCTGTGTCTTTGAAGTAGGAGTTGCCGGCATCAATGATGAGATCGCCCGGTTGGAGATGCACGAGCAGATCGTTGATGACCGAATCCACGGGCGGGCCGGCAGGCACCAGCATCATCACTGCGCGCGGTTGGCGCAGCAGTGCGATGAATTCCTTGATATCCGCCGCGCCGCGGACGTCCCGGTTCTCCGCCTCCTGGCGCAGCGCCGCCACTTTGCCGGCATCCTTGTCGTAGCCGGCCACGGAATGTCCCTGCTCGGCCATGTTCAGCAAGAGATTGCGCCCCATGACGCCCAAACCGACCATGCCGATTTCATATTGTTGTGTCTTCATTTTCGTCCTCAAGTGCCTTGCATCCGTGGCTTGCTCAACGTTTGGGATCGCTTCTCCTTCAGGGTATTCATCAACGCATCAAATGCTTTGGCGAACTTTTCGACGCCTTCGTCTTCGAGCTGCTGGGTGGCCTTGTCCAGATCAACCCCCACTTCGCCTAGTCGCCGAAGTGCCTGGGCAGCCTTCACTGCGTCGTTCGTCAAACGAGACGCCGGTTTACCGTGGTCTCGATAGGCAGCCAGAGTCTCCAGCGGGATCGTGTCGATTGTTTCAGGCCCGATAAGGGCTTCCACGTATTTCAGATCGCTGTAAGCGGGATTCTTGGTGCTGGTGCTGGCCCACAAGAGACGTTGGGTCCGGGCACCTCGAGCCTTGAGTTTGCCGAAGCGTTCACTCGCAAACATTTCTTTGTAGATCTGGTAAGCTGCTTTGGCGCTGAAAATCGCGACCTGTCCGTGAAACTGTTCGGCTAAATCAGCCTTCGATTTGTCCGTTGCCAGTTTCTCCAGCGTCGGATCGAGGAGCACATCGATCCGGCTGAGAAAAAAGCTGGCGACGGACGCCACGGATTTTAGGGGTTTGTCTTGCGCGGCTAGAGTTTCAAGGCCCGCGATGTATGCGTCGGCCACGAGTCGATATCGAGGCAGCCCAAACAGCAACGTGATGTTGACGTTGATCGCCTCGCCGATGAGCTGTTGGATGGCCGGCAATCCTTCCATCGTTGCCGGCACCTTAATCATGACATTTGGGCGTGCCACAGCAACCCACAATTGCCGTGCTTCTGCGATCGTCCTGGCCGTGTCATGCGCGAGGTAGGGGGAAACCTCCAGGCTCACAAACCCATCCGCCCCGTCCAGCCGATCATAGACGGGACGAAAGAGATCGGCCGTGCGTTGGATATCTTCCACCGTGAGCGCCGCGTAGATTTGGTCAACACTCCTGCCTTCCAGTGCCAGTGCGCGGATGGCCTCGTCATAATCGTGACTCTCCGCAATGGCCTTTTCAAAGATGGATGGATTGGATGTCACACCGCCCAGCCCGTCCTCTTCAATCAGTTGCTTCAGTTCACCCGACGAGATCGTTCCGCGCCGGATGAAATCCATCCATATGCTTTGGCCAAAGCGTTCCAGCTTCAGCAAAGGGTTGTCGTTGATATCTTTCATACTAATTCCTTCAGCATCATTTCTTTTTCGAGTCCGCTAATTGCTTCTGTGCTACATGGTCGCTCACACCGATCATTTTGAGAGCCGCACCTTTGTGCATGGCCATGTGGTCAGTCTTATCGCTCTTGATCAAATACTGTGGCTCCTCCTTCGACGCGCGGACGGTGTAGGTCTTGAACTTGATAGCGGACGTGACCTTCTTCTTTATCGTTCCGCGGACGCGGCCCGCTTCCGAGTTCCACTCCACGTGATCCCCAACCTTGAATTCGTATTTCATCGATATGCGGTTTCGTGTGTTTTTTGTCTTGCATCAGTGTGGTTGCCAGCGCCGGTGTGCGACTGCGCTGCTTGTGGTGATTCTGGTGGCTGGATCTGCGTGACCGCAACTTGTACGGGGCCGGCTGGCAACGGCACGACCCGCCGATAGGTGTGCCCGTCCCAGCGATCCACGACGTTGTCCGGACGACGGCGCACCACCCAGACCGTGAGGTCCAGCCGGAACGGCGATAGGGGCTCCAGCAAAAACGGGTTTGCTCTCATGAAACCGGTTTCGGACTGGGAGTTTTGGCCGGCAACCGTCCTTTGAGGTCCTTGCCTGTGAATGGACCAGGCTCAGCGATCAATTGGCGGGCAGCCTCCACCTGTTCCCACACGTTCCACAGCAACACGCCTCGCACTCGACCGTTCTGTAAGTAGTAAATGACGCCTTCCTCATTGGGTCGCTTCCAGTAAGGAAAAGTCTCCAGGCGGGAGTCCACTTCGCCCACGGCCTCATATCCCAAATCGAACATATCGGAGTAAAAGAACGGCAGGTGATGATAGGGCTCAGACTTGCCCGCCATGTTCCGACCCGCCAATCGTCCCATGGAATTGGCGTTGTCCTCGTGTTCGACGCGGATGCGCTTCCCCAACGCAGGGTTGTAGAATGCCGCAACATCTCCGGCCGCGTGGATCTCGGGATGGCTGGTGCGCAGGAACTCTTCCACGATGATTCCGTTTTCCACATTCAGCCCGGCCAATTTGGCAAGCTCAACATTTGGCTCGATGCCGACCCCCGCCACTACGCCGTCCACCGCGATCTCCCGGTTCGTACCCGTTTTCAAAACACGCTGGTTGCCGCGTCTTTCCAAACCAATAATTTTCTCGCCTGCCACCAGCTCAACACCCTTTTGCTTGTAGTAGTTGGACACAAACTGAGCGAGAGGTTGCGGGAAGAGGCGATCTCCAACATCTTTGCCGGGGAAGATCATCACCACTTCTTTCCCGTTCAGAGCCAGCGCCGCAGCAAGCTCCGAACCGATAAACCCGCCACCGATCACGGCAAACCGACGGCCCGTTTCGGTGAGCGCGCGCAGACGCCGGTAATCCGACAGAGTACGGAAGTAAATAATCTCGTCCTCGCCGAACGGCAGGCGTCGCGGCCTGCCGCCCGTGGCCAACAGGAGTTCTTTGTAAGTGAAAACGTCTCCTTGGTCGTCCACAACACGCTTCTGCGTGGGAACAATCTCTTTGACCGCACGGCCAAGGTGAAGCTTAACCTTTTTGTTTTCCATCTTGCGCCAGATGATGTCCAACGGCTTTCCCTTCCATAGCGCCTTTGAGAGAGGCGGACGATCGTATGGAGCATCCGGTTCTGCGCCGATAAGCCCGATGCTGCCGGTTGCATCAACTTCGCGGATGCCATCCACCGCGGCTGCTGCGGTCATCCCACCGCCGATAATCAAATACTGGTAATTCGTCATTGTCTATTGTCTCCTATCTTCCGGTTTCTTTCCAGAGTTGCTATCCGGACCGGCGGGGTGACTCGGTCAAAGGATGCTTCAAGGTGAACTCTGCGGTCTCGTTGCGATCCCAACACCATTAGTTTGGATCTCCTTCGTTGCGCCACGCATCCATGGCTTCCTCGTCAGTCATCTGATGGGGGCCTGAACGTTTCCGGTTCACCAGCTCCGTTGCGCGCTCGTAGACGTTGTCCACAGTGAAACCGTACTCGTGCATCATGATTTTCCCTGGGGCGGACGCACCGAAACGGTCCACGCCAATCACGTCGCCCCCGCCGCCCACGTACTTGCGCCAGCCTTGAGTCACGCCCGCCTCAACCGCAAGCCGTGTGGGCGCTGACGGAGGAAAAACCGAGTCGCGATAACTCCGAGGTTGGGCCTCAAACAATTCCCAGCTCGGCATGGATACGATCCGGGCGTGGATCTCGTTCTCGGCCAATTTGTGGCCGGCCGCGATGATCAAGCTGACTTCCGACCCGGTGGCGATTAAGATGATGTCCGGTTTGCCATTGGGCGCATCGGCCAGAACATACGCGCCGTGCTGCAAACCATCTGCTGGTGCAAATTTGGTACGGTCAAGTGTGGGCACATCCTGCCGTGTCAAGATCAGCGCGACCGGCCGCTCCCTTTTCTGCATAGCGACTCGCCACGCCACGGCCGTCTCGTTCGCATCGCAGGGGCGGATGACGAGCAAGTTTGGGATGGCTCGCAGCGAGGCCAATTGCTCGATCGGCTGATGCGTTGAGCCATCTTCGCCGAGAGCGATACTATCGTGGGTAAAAACGAAGATCACCCTCTGTTCCATCAGCGCCGCCAGTCGAATCGGTGGCCGCATGTAGTCCGAGAAAATGAGGAACGTCGCCGTGAACGGAATGACGCCGCCATGCACCGCCAACCCATTCGCGATGGCTCCCATCGCATGCTCGCGAACACCAAAGTGCAGGTTGCGTCCCGCATAACTCCAGCCGCCGCCCGTAGATCCCTGCAGGTTGCCTGCCTCGTCGCGCGGGTTTTCGAAATCGCCCAGCGCGTCAAGCGCTGTGCGAGTGGACGGATCCAAATCTGCCGAACCACCGATCAACGAGGGGAGTTTCTGACCGATGGCGTTCAATACTTTGCCCGACGCGGCGCGTGTTGCCATGCCTTTTGGGTCGGCCGGAAAGATTGGGATGTCGGCGTCCCAGCCTTCAGGCAATGCGCCAGCCATTCCCTGCTGAAATTCCCTGGCGAGGTCGGGGAAAGTTTTCGAGTACTCCGAGAAGCTCACATTCCATTCCGCTTCGGCCCGGTTGCCGTCTTCAAGTGCGAGACGAAAATGCGCGAGTGCTTTGTCGGGAAGGTAGAACGGCGGTTCGAGTGGCCAGCCCAACGCTTGTTTCGTCAATTTCACCTCTTCTTCGCCGAGCGGCGAGCCGTGCGCTTCAAAGGTGTCCTGCTTGTGCGGCGACCCATAGCCGATATGCGTCCGCACGAGAATCAGCGAGGGGCGCTCCCCCTCGGTCTGCGCCGCACGCAGCGCGCGGTCGATCGCATCCAGATCGTTCCCATTCTCCACCGTCTGCGTGTGCCAGCCATACGCTTCAAAACGCCGGGCACGAGCTTCCGTGAATGTGATGTGGGTCGAAGCTGAAAGTGTGATGTGGTTGTCGTCATAGAGGCAAATCAGTTTGCCGAGCTTTAAATGACCAGCGAGCGACGCGGCCTCGGACGACACTCCTTCCATTAAATCGCCGTCGCTGACCAGCGCGTAAGTGTAATGATTGACGATCTGGTGGCCCGGGCGATTGAAGTGTTCCGCGAGGTAGTCTTCCGCGATCGCCATGCCAACGCCGTTGGCGAATCCCTGGCCAAGCGGGCCGGTGGTCGTCTCCACCCCCGGCGTCATTCCGCGCTCGGGGTGGCCCGGGCACTTACTGCCCCATTGGCGGAATTGTTTGATTTGTTCCAGCGGCAAATCGTAGCCCGTCAAATGCAGCAAGCTGTAGAGCAACATCGAACCGTGTCCGGCCGACAGGACAAACCGGTCCCGATTGAACCAGTGAGGATTGGCCGGATTGTGCCGGAGAAACCGCGTCCATAACACATAGGCCATCGGCGCGGCGCCCATCGGCAGGCCTGGATGACCGCTATTGGCTTTCTCCACAGCGTCCACTGACAGGAAACGAATCGTGTTGATGCACAGGTTATCCAATTCGACCGAGGAGCAGGTAATGGGAGATTGCGTTTTCAATGAGATTCCTCCTTGTTCGTTTAGAGTTTGAGATTCTGGTCGGTGACCGCGCCCAGCGAAGCGGAACTGACCGCGCTGGCGTATTTGGCCAGCACGCCACGCGTGTAGCACGGTTTGGGTGCTTTCCATGCTTTCCGGCGACGCCTCAGTTCGCCTGCGGAAATCTCCAGGTTTATCTGCCGTTTTTCGGCATCAATCGTGATGGGGTCGCCGTCTTTGACCTGGGCGATGGGCCCTCCCACGCAAGCTTCCGGTGTAATATGGCCCACTACAAAACCATGGCTGCCACCCGAGAATCGCCCATCGGTGATCAGCGCGACATCCTGGCCCAGTCCCTCCCCCATAATGGCAGAGGTTGGGGCGAGCATTTCGCGCATCCCGGGTCCTCCTTTTGGGCCTTCATAGCGGATAACGACGACATCGCCTTTGCGGATAGCGCCAGCCAGGATTTTTTTCATTGCCTGTTCCTCGGAATTAAACACGCGCGCTTTGCCGATGAAACGCAAACCTTCCCGCCCTGTAATTTTGGCGACCGCGCCTTCGGGTGCGAGGTTGCCGTAAAGAACCACCAGATGGCTCTCTTTCTTGAGCGGCCTCTTGAGCGGTGCGATGATCGTCTGTTCCTCGGGATAGGGTTTCACATTTGCCAGTGTCTCCGCCATGGTCTGGCCGGTAACCGTCAGACAATCGCCCTGAAGAAGGCCAGCCTTGAACAGCGTCCTCATCAAGGGCCGGATGCCGCCGATGGCGACGAGTTCGGACATGAGATGTTTGCCGCTCGGTTTCAAATCGGCGAGCACCGGAACCCGCTTGCCGATGCGCGTGAAGTCATGGAGCGTCAGCCTGACGTTGCAGGCATGGGCCATGGCCAACAGATGCAGCACCGCATTGGTCGAGCCCCCCAGGGCGATCACCACCGTGATGGCATTCTCGAAAGCGCTTTTGGTCATGATATCGCGTGGACGAAGGCCTTGCTTGAGCATCTCCAAAACTGTGGCGCCAGCACGACGGCAATCCTCCTTTTTCGCCTCGGAAATCGCATTCTGGGCGGAGCTGTTGGGCAGGCTCATGCCCAGAGCTTCAATAGCGCTGGCCATAGTGTTGGCGGTGTACATGCCGCCGCAGGCCCCGGGTCCTGGAATGGCGCAGGCCTCAATGGCCTGGAACTCCTTGTCGTCGATGCGCCTTTTGGCATGCGCTCCGACGGCTTCAAACACGGAAACGATGTCGAGATTGCGGCTGTCCCCGGCGAGACATCCGGGCAAAATCGTTCCGCCATAAACAAAGACGGCAGGGCGATTCAGCCGGGCCATCGCGATGAGGGCTCCGGGCATGTTTTTGTCGCAGCCGCCAATGGCCACCAAGCCATCCATGCCTTCGCAGCCGGCAACGGTTTCAATGGAGTCGGCGATGACCTCGCGCGAGACCAGCGAATACTTCATCCCTTCAGTGCCCATGGAAATGCCGTCGGAGATGGTGATCGTGTTGAAAACAATGGCCTTGCCGCCGGCGGCATTGGCGCCGGCTTCGGCTTCGCGGGCGAGTTGGTCGAGGTGCATGTTGCACGGCGTGACCATGCTCCAGGCCGAGGCAATGCCGATCATCGGCTTGAAAAAATCCTCCGGCTTGAAGCCCACTGGGTAGAGCATCGCCCGGCTGGGCGCCCGCTCGGGACCGTCCAGCACCTTGGCCGAGAAAGGCCGCGGCGATTGCGCGTAAGGATTGGTGTGACGCGCGGCGGATTTATTCATCTTCATTTACTGAAAATTTGTTGAGTCGCGCCGGGGCGATTACTTTGCTGCGAGTTGCCGCAGAATGCGCACCGTTTCCTTGATATCCTGGTTCAGACCGATTTGTTGATGAACGATTTCGCCCTGCGCGTTCAGGATCGTGATGACATTCGAGTGCGCGAACTGGCCGTTCGCATCTTCCTTGAATTTTACGCCGAGCAACGCGGCCAGCTCCAGCACGTTGTCGGGTTCACCGTGCAACAGCGTCCAGTTGTCCGCAGGCAGCGCGTGCGTCAGACGATATGCCGCCAATGCCGCAGGGGTGTCCCGCTTGGCGTCGAAGGAGACAAGTGTGAAACCAACCCGCTTGCGAAGTTCAGGAGTCAACGCGGCTTCGATGCGCTTTATGTCGTTCACAATGATCGGGCAGGCGAACTGGCACTTGGCGAAAAACATGGCGACGATTTGCGGTCGCCCGACGAGTTCACCCAGCTTGATATGTTTACCCTGGTCCGTCGCCCACTGGGATTCAGTTTGGTAGAGTGATTTGTCGGTGAATGTCGCCGACGCTTCAGACGCCGCGCAGCACGACGGTTTGGCGGCTTCGTTGGAGGAATGTGTCGCACAGCCCGTGAGCGTGGCGACTACAAGTGTAGCTGCAAAAACTCTTGGGCCGTGTTTCATAAATCTTTCGCGCAGCGGAAGCCGAGGTTGTGGACACAGTAATTCGCCTTGAGGCTGCTGCGAAATCCATAGCGCATGAACGCGGGATAATCCTGCACGTCCCTTGCGCCTTGCGAGCCGCCCCCGCAGAAAAGCTGGCGGTCGAGACCGTTATCCCCACGCGCGTCACCGGTGACCAGCGCGTTATTGAAGTCAGCAACCCATTCCCAGACGAGGCCATGCAAGTCGTGAACACCCCAGAAATTCGTGCGACCCGAACCGACCGCAGAAAGTTTCGGCGTTGCCGGCGTGGAATACCATTCGAGCACCTGGCGCTTGAACCCGGCGTCGTTCTCGCCGTCCGCGCGCGTGGGGCTGGCGGCTGCGGCGTATTCCCACTCGGCCACCGTGGGCAGGCGTTTGCCCTTCCATTGCGCATAAGTCTTGGCCGCAAACCACGAAACGTGCGTCACTGGGACGTTCGCAGGGGCATTTGTGCCGGGATCGAGATCGCCCGCCCAGTTTTTGAGATACGGTTCTTCCGCGAAAATGCGTTTCACCTGCGAGCGCCGCCAGCGCGGATTTGCGCGGACGAATTCGAGAAAGTCGCCGTTCGTCACTGGCAAAATGTCGAGACAGAACGCCTTGACTGGAACTTCTTTCAGGTCATTCTGCGCCAGAAAGAACGGGCGATACACACCGTCGGGGATGCGCGCCATGCCCGTCGGCGACCGGTCTGCCGCGCACGCCACAGTCACGCTCACGAGGAGCGAGGTGAAGTAAATCCGATGGCTGATTTTCAACATGGCTGGCCGTTTGCTGTGTTTATTCAAATTCGCTCTTCGTCGGTGGCGGCGCAGCCGACTGTCGAATCCTGGTGACTTTCTGCGGAGTCACGGCCGCGCCCGAATTGCCCCAACTGTTGCGAACGTAGGTGAGCACATTGGCGATTTGTTCGTCGCTCAGATAATTCAATGGAACCATGGTTCCATTGTAGGTTTTGCCGTTGACGACGATCTGACCGGTGCGTCCCATCAGAACGCCTCGGATATAATCTTCCTTGCTAAGAGTGGCGAGAAAGTCGGACTTGGCCAGTGGCGGAATCTGGCCGGCGACACCCTGACCTTCCGGTTGGTGGCAGACGAAGCAGGTTTGCATAAACACAGCCTTGCCTTTTTGAATCTGAATATCCTTGGTCAATCCGGCGATTTTCGGATTGCTCTTGATTACCTCGGCCATCTGCGCCTGCAATGCAGCGACTTTCTTTTCAGCTTCCGAACCGGCCTCGGCCGCCTTGCCAATGTAAGTGGCATCCACCTCCTTGCCGGAATAGACGAGCAGATTTTGCGGGCCGTCCGCCTTCAACATGCCAAGAGCTCCCTTGTTGAAGGCACGAAAGACCGCGTGATCAACTAGAACATACGTGCCAGGCGCGTGGGCCTTGAAATCCACTACTACAGCCGAACCGGGCGGCACTGTTGCGGTTTGGACGTTCTGCAAAAAGTTGGTCATCGTGCCGTCCTCATATAGGGTGTCGAATTGTCCGCCTA
>JANXQE010000727.1 GCA_025356925.1 Limisphaerales bacterium
TATTTTCACATGCGAGCCAACGGCAATCCACCGCTCGAGCCGGTGCCGGATTTTTTTGATTACGAAATGTGGACCGGACCGGCCCCGTTGCGCCCGTACGATGGCCTGCCGCACAAACGTTGGTGGCGCACCTTCACCGAATACGGCAACGGGATCATGGGCGATATGTGTGTGCACATGCTCGACACCGCTCGCTGGATGCTTAAGCTCGGCTGGCCCAAACGCATCAGCTCCGCCGGTGGCATTTTCGTGCAAAAAGAGGGCAAATCGAACATCACCGACACGCAAACCGCGACCTTTGAATACGACGGCTTCGACGCGGTGTGGCAGCACCGTACGTGGGGAACGCCCCCCGACCCGGACTACCCGTGGGCGTTGTTCATTTATGGTGAAAAGGGAACGCTCAAGGCCAGCACGATGCGCGCGGACTTCATCCCGGAAGATAGCAACGCCAAACCGATCCATTTCGAGTGCGGCTACGAGCGCGAACAATATCCCGAGGACGTAACCGAGGTGGACATCGAGCTAAACGCCGCGCCTGCCACGCGCCGTCACATGCGCGATTTCCTGGCTGCCATCGAGACGCGTGGGCGCCCCGTGGCCGACATCGAAGAGGGCCATATCTCGACTGCAAGTTGCATCCTCGCCAACATTTCCATGCAAATCGGACGGCCGATTGTCTATGACCCGGTCAAGCGCGAGGTCGTCGATGACCCGGCTGCGACCAAACAACTCCTTCGGACCTACCGCGGCCCGTGGAAACACCCGGCAGCTTGAAAATTCTCCAGCTCCCTTAGCCAGTAAACCGCACCCGAGGGCCGCTGGGCTGGCGATCCAGTTGAGACCCACACGTGGTTCCAGCTAGTTTCGCCAGCGTCCCGCGGCCAAATCACTGGCAGGACAGCTTCCGTTCTCCGAGCTACGTTATGGGTATTTTACCCCAATCGCCGCTCGTTTCTGTTTCTGCTGGGTTCATGCTCGTTTGCCTCCACTCGAGCTTAAATATTTCCCCTGCGGCAACTTCGGTATTTTCTCGACTTCTGGAACGGTATATGCTAATAAAAAACTCGCGAAATCGTTAGGCTTGGCTCCATTACGCTGTAAAAAGTGCAAATCCGAAAAGTCCCCCTATCCGGCTGGTTGTTGGTCTCAGGAGTCCATGGCAGAGGCCACAACCAGATTTTCCCGAAAAGACTCAAAACGCTGCTCCGCGCCTGGGTTTGCCTGCTTGGTTTCGGCCTCGGGTGGGCCACCCGGGCAGAGGCAGCCCTGCCACCCGGTTGGCTGGAGGCAGATATCGGGTCGCCTGGGTTGTTTGGCTCAGCCAACGACACGAATAACGCCTGGACGATCTATGGTGGTGGCAAGGACATTTGCACGTCGGATCAGTCGCATTTTGTGTGGAAACCGTTAAGTGGTGATGCGGTGATCACGGCTCAGGTGGTGAACATCTCTAACGCGCCGTTCGGTGAAGCCGGGGTGATCCTGCGCAACGATCTGACGGCGGGGGCGCTGGAGGTTTCGGTGCTGGCGACCACCAACAATGGCGTAACTTTTCAATGGCGCAGCACTCCGGGCGCGGGCTGCAGTTACCAGGTCGCGATTGGACTGCAAACCCTGAGCGTTCCCGTCTGGGTCCGGTTGGTGCGCTCCGGGAACAATTTCAGCGGATTTCTCAGCACAAACGGGGTGGATTTTTTGCAAGTCGGCTCGACGCAAACGGTGCCGCTGAACCTGGTTGCGCTCGGCGGCCTGACGGTGTGCGCTGGCGATAACTCGACCCTGGCGATCGCGACGTTTACGGACGTAAGCATTCCTTTGCCGGTCTTTGGTTTGTATCGCGAGTTATGGACCGGGCTCAGCTCCGCCGCCGGAAACACCCTCGCCGCCCTGACCAATGCGACCTTTAATCCAAATTGGCCGAACAGTCCGGACACCAGTTTTACCAGCGTGTTCACAGACTTTGAGACTGAGACCAATACCGGAATGAACTACTACGGCCAGCGACTGCGGGCGTTCGTTGTTCCACCGATGTCAGGCGCTTATACTTTTTGGATCGCCAGCGACGATACCTCACAGCTTTCGCTCAGCACGGATGAGAATCCCGCCAATGCAATCCGCCTCGCCTGGGTGAATACCTCCACGAACCCTCGTCAATGGAACAAGGAACCCAATCAACAATCTGCGCCCGTCAATTTGCAGGCCGGCCACCGATATTACCTGGAGGCGCTCATGCAACAGGGCACGGGCAACGATAACCTGGCGGTTCGTTGGCAATTACCCAATGGCACCAACGAGGAGCCCATCGCCGCCGTCAGCTCTGCGGGCACGTGGCTGATCCCAGCCACCGGCATTGACACCGTTCCTGGCATCTATCTGCAACCCACTAACGTCACGGTCTCGGATGGCTTCGACGCCGGGTTCTTTGTGTTGGTGACCAACCCAGCCCCGGTTAGCTATCAATGGCTACGCAACGGGACAAATCTCACCGACACGAATGCCAATGGCCCCGTTTACATCTTGGGCCATGCCAATCCGACGATCGACAGTAATCAAAGCTACAGTTGCATCGTCTCCAATTTTTCAGGAAGCGTCACCAGCGCGCCCGCCTTGCTTACGGTTGTTCCAGACACCACGCCCCCCGCCGTAACCCGAGCGCTTTACCAAAACCCGACGAACGTGCTGATCGTTTTTTCCGAGCCAATCGAGATAGCCAGCGCCACCAACCCGGCAAACTTTGTTTTCACAAACGGTTTACCAGTCCTCAGTGCTTCCCTGGAGTTTGACAACCAGAGTGTGACACTGACGACCGCGCCCTTGGCGTCCGGGAGCAACTTTGTCATTATTCTGAACGGGATCCGAGATCGAGCGAGCGCGCCCAACACGATTGCCACCAACACCGTCGTTACCTTTTTTTCCGGCCCATACACGCCGCAGGGCATCGGCAGTCCGATTCCGAGTGGAACCATCAACGGCGCCGGCGCCGGCTACGATGTGGGCGGCGGGGGCAAGAACATTGGCGGAGCCAGTGATCAATTTCAGTTTGTTTGGCAAACGATGAGCGGCGACTTCGATATCTCTGTTCGTCTGAACTCGTTCGCCCAGACCGATGCGTTTGCGCAGGCCGGTCTGATGGCGCGGGAGGACCTGACGGCAACCGGTCGCTTCGCCGCCGTCTTCGCCACACCCAGCATGAATGGCGTCTACTTCGAATCCCGCGCTGTGGCAGGCTCCGCTACCAGCAACAGCGGCAATCTGCGGGTTAATTACCCATACCTGTGGCTGCGCCTGCTCCGAGCCAGCAACCAGTTCACCGGTTTCGGGAGTTACGATGGATTGACCTGGCAACAATTAGGCACCACCTCCTTGAGCCTGACTAACCCAATTTACTTCGGGCTGGCGGTCTGCAGCCATACCGCCAGCCAGTCCGCCTTAGTGCAGTTTCGGAACCTCACCAGCGTAACGAACCCGCTGACCGGCACGTTCGCCAATCCTCAAGAGCCGTTGGGACCCTCCAGCCGCAAGACGCCCATTGCTATCACGGAAATCATGTATAAACCGGTACCGCGCGCGGATACCAACAATCTGGAGTTTCTCGAGATTTACAACTCAAACCCCTGGTTCCAGGACATCAGCGGGTATCGGTTAGTGGCGAAGAACCTCAGTTACACTTTCCCGGCGGGAACCAGCCTTCCGGGGGGCGCGTTTCTGGTGATCGCGGCTTCACCCCAGAGCGTTCAGAATGTTTATGGAATCAGCAACGTCATGGGGCCCTACACCGGCAGTTTGACGAAAGCCGACACTCTGCAGTTGCTCGACGAGGTCGGCTCGGTGCTCCTGACGGTGCCCTATGCAAATACGACGCCCTGGCCGGTCGCAGCCGATGGCACAGGCCACTCGTTGGTGTTGCACAGCCCGACGTATGGTGAAGAAGACCCGCGCGCCTGGGACATCAGCGACGTGGTCGGCGGTTCACCCGGGCGGATGGAGGCCTACCGGGCCAGCCCGCTGCGTAACGTGGTCATTAACGAGTTTTTGGCTCATACCGACCCGCCGGAGTATGATTACATCGAGCTGTATAACCACGCCAATCAGCCGGTCGACATCTCCGGCTGCATTCTGACCGACGACCCAGCGACGAATAAATTTGTGGTGCCTTCCGGCACACTAATTCCAGCCGGAGGTTTTGTTTATTTCAGCGAGACCAACATGAACTTTCGGCTGAGCGCGGCCGGGGAAACTATCTATTGGGAGAGCCCCGACCAGAGCCAGGTGCTGGATGCGGTGCAGTTTGGCGCGCAGGAAAACGGAGTGGCCACCGGCCGGTGGCCGGACGGAGCCAATGAGTTTTACCGGCTAAACGGGCTCACGCCCGGGACGGCCAACAGCCCGATTCGGCAGAGCGACGTCGTCATTAACGAGCTGATGTATAACCCGATCAGCGGCAACGATGATGACCAATACCTTGAATTATATAACCGCAGCACGAACTCGGTGGACCTGAGCGGCTGGGAATTGAGCGGCGCGGTCAGCTTTGGTTTTTCCACCAACATGGTCTTGTTACCAGATAGCTACCTGGTCATCGGACGCAATGCGGTTCGTTTAAGGACCAATTATTTTAATCTGAACCTGACCAACTGTGTCGGGGACTTCGCCGGCAGGTTGTCGCACAATGGAGAGCACGTGGCACTGACCATGCCCGACACCGTGGTACAGACCAACAAGCTTGGGTTAGTAGCCACGAACGTTATCCACATCGTGGTCAATGACCTGACGTATGGGACGGGCGGGCGCTGGGGCCAATGGTCGGGCGGTGGCGGCAGCAGCCTGGAGTTGGTGGATCCCAACAGCAACAATCGGTTGGCCGCCAACTGGGCCGACAGCGATGAGACGCAGAAATCCTCTTGGGTCAACATTGAGACGACCGACGTGCTGGACAATGGCGAGAATTTTGACCCATCGATTGATTACGCCCAACTCGGGTTGTTGGATGTGGGCGAGTGCCTGGTGGACAACATCGAGGTGCTCAGCGGCACAAGCGGGGCCAACCTGGTGCTAAATCCGGACTTTGAGAGTGGGTTGGGCAACTGGTCATTGCAAGGAGACTGCGTGCGGTCGAGCCAGGAAAACACCGGGTATGCCAGCGGTCATTCGTTGCACGTAAGGTGCAGCGACCGGTTATGGACGGGGGACAACTCCTGCGAAATGGCTTTGGCTGGCAACACGCTTGGGCCGGGTCAAACGGCGACGCTGCGCTTTAAGGCCCGCTGGCTGCGGGGTTGGCCGGAAGTGTTACTGCGCTTGAACGGAAACTGGCTCGAAGCGACCGGCCCGATGCCGGTGCCGGCGAACCTGGGCACACCGGGAGCGAGGAACAGCCGGTTCGTGGCGAACCTGGGACCAGCGATTTACCAGGTGACGCATAACCCGCCGGTGCCGGCGGCAGGTCAAGCGGTGGTTGTCAGCGCACGCGCACACGATACCGATGGCCTCGCCGGTTTGACCCTCTATTACCGAATTGATCCGGCCATCAGCTATTCGGCCGTCAGTATGAAAGATGACGG
>JANXQE010000391.1 GCA_025356925.1 Limisphaerales bacterium
AAAGCGGCGCAGCGCCGCCGCACTCCAAAGCGCTCCGCGCGGAACGAGCGAGGGGTTGCTCCGGGTGGAACTCGGCCTTCGGCGGGTGATTCGCCCTCTAATAGTGGACCATTAGTAAAATATTGACTTCGGCTGGTTTTCCTGTCCAATGCGGGCATGCAACTGGAATCTCTGAAGGTATTCTGCGATCTGAGCGAGACCAAAAGCTTTACCAAGGCCGCCCAGATCAACAAGGTCACCCAATCCGCCGTCAGCCAGACGGTCAGCGCCCTGGAACGGCTGTTCAAATCCCTCCTGATCGAGCGGAGCAAGAAAAACTTTCGCCTCACCCCGGAAGGGGAAGTGCTGTACGATTATAGTAAGAAAATCCTGCAGAGTTATGGCGGGCTCCAAAGCAGACTCCAGGAGATCCAGGGGGTTCTCTCCGGAAACATTCACGTGGCGACAGTTTACAGCATCGGTTTGTACGACCTGCCGCCCTGCATCAAGACTTTTCTTAAAGATTGCCCAACGGTGAACGTCCACGTCGAGTATCGCCGGGCCAACGAGGTTTATGACGATGTCTTGAGCAACATTGTGGACCTTGGCCTGGTAGCTTACCCGAGCCCGGACTCGAAGCTGGAGGTTGTGCCCTTGCGAAAAGATGCGCTCTTTTTGACCTGTCACCCGCAGAATCCGCTCGCCAAATCGAAAAGCATCAAGCTCAAAGCGCTGAGCGGCCAGAGATTTATCAACTTCGAAAAAGACATCCCCACGCGGAAGGCCCTCGACCGAATCTTCAAGGATCACGGTGTCAGCGTTAACAACGTCATGGAGTTTGACAATGTCGAGACCGTCAAACGCGCGGTCGAGATCGATTCTGGGGTGGCCATTTTGCCGGAGGAAACCATCCGGGTTGAATTGGCTAATAAAACCCTGGTCGGCGTGCGTTTGGAAGGGAAGTTCTTCCGGGAGTTGGCCGTCATCTACAAGAAGGGCAAAGTGCTCTCGCCGGCCATGAAGCAGTTTATCGAGCTGCTAAAAAAGTCGCTCTGATCCCCGCGATGGGGGCGGCTCAGTAATTCTCCACACGGTTCGCCGGGTGTGAACGCTGCCGGACGGTGCGGCTTCCACCCACCCTGACCCGAGCCAGGACTCAAGAACAGGTTGCTCAAAGGCGTGAACAGGCCTATCATTGCTCTGTGCACCGTTGTGTTTTGTTGGTGAGGAGCTGGAATCTTTTTGCAGCGCTTTTGCTCACCTTGCTTTCCACAGCGAACGGTCAAACCAAACTCATCCGCCTGCGGAACGAAACGATTTTTACCGAGGCTAAAACCAATGTGGCACAGCGCGTCCAGCCGTTCGTGGCTCAAGCCCCGGCTTCCGGGCTCTTTTTGATCCAGTTCAACACGACCCTCAAATCCTCTGAGCGGGCGCAACTGGGCGCGGCCGGCGTCGAATTGGTTAAGTACGTGCCCGATGATGCGTTTATTGCCAAATTCAGCCAGGCCTCCCCGGACCGGGTCCGAGCCATGAGTTTTGTGCGATGGGTGGGTTCCTATCGGCCCGACCACAAAGTGCATCCGCGGCTGCTGGCCGCTCTACGTTCTCCCGCGCCAGCGCCCGGGAGTGTCAGCGTCACCGCCTTGCTCTCGCGCTCCTCCACCGCCGCCGAGGTGGCGGCCGTACGCTCGATCTTCAGCTCCATCGATCACGAGAGCCGTTTGCGGCTCGGCACGATCTTGCGCGGCCAGCTTGACCCCGGTCATCTAGATGCACTGGCCCAAGCCGACGCGGTCTTGTGGGTCGAGCCGGCCCCCAGGCGCAAACTGGTTGATGAGCTGGCCTCAAAGATCGTGGGTGGAGACGACGGCGGCACGGGCACGCCGACGATCACTCAGCAGCGTGGCTACGGCGGGCAGGGCGTCACCATCTGTGTGGCCGACACGGGCCTGGACACGGGCAATACCAACACGATGCATGTGGACTTGCGCGGACGTGTTTCCGGGTTTCAGCCTTACGGCTCCTTGACCGACGGGTCGGATGGCTATGGTCATGGCACGCACGCGGCCGGGATTGTCGCCGGCAACGCCGCTTCCGGAGAAAAAGACCCGGATACTGGCGCCTTTTATGGACTGGGTGTCGCCTCGGAGGCGACGCTGTTCATTGAACGGATTTTTGATGAGAATGCCGGTGAGGTCAGCCCGCCGCCCAGTGACGCAGACCTGACTCGGGACGCGGTTCGAAACGGCGCCACCATCGGCTCGAACAGTTGGGGTAACGATGTGCAAGGCGAGTACGATACGGATGCCGCAACATTCGACGAACTGGTGCGGGACGCGGATCCCTTGACGCCGGGGGATCAACCCTATGTTTTGGAGTTTTCTGCCGGCAACGCCGGCCCGGGCTCTGAAACACTCGACAGCCCGGCCTCGGGCAAGAACGTCATCGCCACCGGGGCTTCGGAAAATGTGCCCAGTACGCTGGCCCTGACTTATGGCCTGTATGCGGATGGCGCCGATACGATGTCCGATTTTTCGAGTCGCGGGCCGTGCCAGGATGGTCGCATTAAACCCGACCTGGTAGCTCCCGGGAGTTGGATTGCTTCACTCGCATCCTCGGCAGCGCCCAACGAGGCCTCCATCGCCTGGTCGGTGATTGACGGCCTTTACGTCTATATGGGTGGGACCAGCATGTCCGGCCCGCATGCCGCCGGAGCCGCGGCAGTGTTCGTTCAGTTCTACAAGGCTTTTCATACCAACGCCGTCCCATCCCCGGCATTGGTCAAGGCCGCACTGATCAATTCCGCCACCGAGTTGGATCAGTCCAATGGTGGGCCGGGTCCCATTCCCAACAACGACGAGGGCTGGGGACGCATCAACCTGGCCGACCTGATCGTGACGAACCTCGACAGCGCGCCGCGCTTTTACCAATACTTGGACCAAACCTTTCTTCTGACCAATGGACAGCTTTTTGAACAACACGCTTTCGTGCAGAATTCCGATCAGCCGCTGAAGATCACTCTGACTTACACGGATGTCCCAGGATTTCCTGGCGCCATCCCGGCGCTCGTCAACGACCTGGATCTGGAGGTGGTCGGTCCGGACGGAACGCTCTATCGAGGTAACCAATTTTCCGCCGGCGAATCCGTTCCCAACGCTCCTTCGGCAGATAACCGGAACAATGTGGAGGGGGTTCATCTGGCGCAACCCGTTCCCGGGAACTATCTCGTCCGCGTTCGCGCCCGAAACGTGGTCGAGGACGCCCGTTTGGAAACGGCAGCGATTGATCAGGATTTTGCCCTCGTCATTTCGGGAGATATCGCGCGTCCGGGCGTCGGTTTGATCCTGCTGGACCGAACGAATTACACCGCCCCGAGCGTCATCCAATTGACGGTGCTCGATCCCGCGAGGGCCGCGAGCAACTCCGTTAGCGTGTTCGTCAAGAGCGCCACCGAACCGGCCGGCGAGCTCGTGACGCTCGCTGCGTCCGGGAGCTACGGCGCGTTTACCGGGGCGGTGGCCACCGTGGTTGGCTCCGCCGCCGCCGATGGCAAGCTGGAAATCCACAACGGCGATGCCATCCAGGCAGACTATATCGACGCCTCCGCCGCCACCCGCGTCGCGAGCGCCACTGCCCAGCTCATCCCTCCCACGCTGACCGGTGTGCTGGTGAGTTCGGACCTGGGCGTCATCACGATTGCCTGGCAGACCAGCGAGCCGGCGGATTCGGTCGTGCGGTTCGGCACCAATCAGCCCCTCAATTTGTCCCTGACCAACAACGCTTTGGTGACCAGCCATTCCCTGCGGTTGGCCAGGCTCGTTCCGGGCAGAACGTATTCCTTCTATGTCACCTCTACCGATGAGGCCGGGAACCTTGCCACAAACAACAACAATGGGACGTTCTACTCCTTTGTCGCCGTGCCCACTCCCACCGTTCTGATGGTGGACGATTATGACACTGCGGGAGAAGACGTCGCTGGCTCCACGGTCATTAGCGATGGCTCCTACACAAACGCGCTGGCCGCTACTGGCTTCAGTTTCGCTTTCTGGAAAGTGGCCCAGCGCGGGTCTCCCCAACTCGCCGATTTGCAGCCTTTCTCCGTGGTGATCTGGCGAACCACCGATGACATTGTAAACTACGGGGTAGATGCAAATGGATTGCCTGACCCTTCGGCCACGAACAACACCCTGACCGCTCAGCAACAATTCATGATCCAGACCTACTTGAACGGCGGTGGCTCATTCTTCATGGCGTCCATGGGCATCCTCACCCAGTTAGGGGACGTCTCGTTTCGCAAGACCGTCCTGCAAGTGGCGGGATTCAAACAGAACCCCGATCCGCCGGCGCCTTGTTCGGATTGTGATGAAGATTTTGGCGTTCCGGCAATTGTTGGCCCGGTGGGCAACCCCATTACCAGTGGCATGAGCCTGACGCTCGACTACAGCAACTATCCCATCTTTAACGACGGATTTGGTGACATCTTCGGTCCCGATTTTTCAGATACCTTTAGCCCCGGCACCAATGCCACGGCGATTACCTTTGAATCAGTGTCAGGAAAACCCTGTGGCATGAGCTACCCGAGGGTCGGCGTCGATAGCCCTGGTCGCGTGGTCTTTCTTTCGTTCCCTCTCGACGCTGCGCCATCCGGAGGAACCCCTCCGAACAATGAAGTCACGCTGTTGCGGAATGCCCTCAACTTCCTGGTTCCCGGCGCAAACGGCGTCGGAACCGTCTCCCTCGATAACGCACTCTATACTGTGCCCGACCAGGTCATCGTTGAGCTCGGCGATTCTGATCTGATCGGAACCGGCCAGATACAGGTCACGTTTTCGACGAGTTCCAGCACCAACCAGGTAACTGTTACACTGAAGGAGACCACTCACCCCGGTCTGTTTCGCGGCACGGTTGTGCTCGTCGACACCAACGCGACCCCTTCCCAACTCCCGGTCCACAACGGAGACACTGTCACCGCAACTTACTTCGACGCTTCCAACAACAGCAACGTCCTGGCAACTGCCGGCATCGATACGGTGCCACCTCTGATCAGCCACGTCGCGTCGAGTGCCGATATCAGCCAGGCCCAGGTAACCTGGCTCACTTCCAAACCTGCGGATTCCTTGGTCCAGTATGGCGAATCCGTGCTCCTGGATCGGACCTCTTACGGTGCCGGATCGGTCACGAACCATGCCGTCACGATCGGGGGGTTATCAGCAAACCGGACTTATTATTACCAGGTGGTCAGCCGCGATCGTGCCGGCAACACTACCGTCGACGATCATCAAGGCGCGCTCTACAGCTTTCAAACCCGCCCCGCACCGCGTCCGCCCTGGTCCAATGATTTGGAAACCGGGGCTCCCGGTTGGACTGTGGTGCCCGACCCGACGGGAACTGACATGAATTGGACGCTCGGCCGGCCAAACAACGGGCTCCAAACCGCCGCCCATTCCGGCACCAATGCCTGGGGCAGCGACCTGGAGGGTCAACAATTCAATCTTCTCGCCAGCAGCTATTTGTTCAGCCCACTCATCGATCTCTCCGGCCTAAGCCAGGCGACCCTCACTTTCTGGGATAGTTTTGATTTCAGCTCGGGCCTCGAGCAAGGCCAGGTTCTCATTAGCACCAACAGCGGGGCGGCGTTGAGTTCGCTTCCCGTGCTCGCGGATTTTAGCAGTCAATCGGCCCTCAATTGGCAGGCGGAAACCCTGGACCTCACACCGTACGTCGGAAAAACGATTCAGGTCGTCTGGGACTATGCCGGTGTTTCAATCGGCACCGCTACTTACGGGTGGTTGGTGGACGACATCGCGATTACTGGCGTGGCCGCAGGAACCGGAGGAACCATCGTGATTTCAAATAGCCTGAGCCAGGCAGCCTTCAGCCTTACCGGTCCGCTAAGCCGGCCAGGCACCGGCTTGAGCACGGCCATTAGCAACGCGCCGCCTGGCGCCTACTCGATCCAATTCCATGATGTACCGTTTTACGAAACTCCTGTCACCCAATCAAACTCGCTTGCCGTTGGCGGCACCTTGACCTTCGCCGGCAATTACACTTTTATCGACGCAAACCGCAATGGCATCTCCGATGCCTGGGAGAAATTTTATCTCGGTTCTGTTTCCACCAATATCAATCGGATGACCGATACCGATGGCGACGGCATGTCCGATTACGACGAGTTTCTTGCCGGCACCGACCCAACCAACCCTAACTCAAAGTTCGTTTTCCTCGGGGCTACCGTTCAAACGAATTCCAACGTCGAGTTCCAGTGGTCCGCCGTCCCTGGGCGAAGTTACCAGGTTCTGAGCTCCACCGACCTCACCTCGTGGGTGCCGATCACTGACTGGGTGCCGGCTGCCAGGAGCCCCATGTCATTCGCGGTGACCAACAACCCGGTTGGCTCCCGTTCATATCGCGTCCTGGTCCGGCCGTAGGCAAAGCGTTCCCTCGACCAGACTGGACTTTCCTCGCTCCAACCCGTAAAAGTGTCAGCACGAATCTGACTATGTTATGAAATTAAGCCCCTCGTTAACCTCTGTTTGTGCCGTTCTGTCACTCGCAGCCACTGCAACTGCTGCCAACACCGGCTCCCCATTTTACGGGGATGCCCCTGACGAACACCACCCCTGGGCCATCCATGATCAAAACCGGCCACAACCAAAACTGGTGACCCCTGGCACGTTCAGCTCTCAGGAGCAACCAGGCAAGCCTCCCTCCGATGCCGTGATTCTTTTTGATGGAACGGAGCTTGGGAAGTGGGAAGCGGATGAGGGCGAGGGCGTGCCCACTAAATGGGTGGTGAAGAACGGCGCCATGGAGTGCGTCCCTGGCTCGGGGTATATTCGCACCAAAGACAAAATTGGCGACTGCCAGTTACACGTCGAATGGACAGCACCGACTAAAGTCCAGGGCGAAAGCCAGGGTCGCGGTAATAGCGGCGTTTTCCTCATGGGCCTGGTCGAGATTCAGGTCCTGGATAATTATAACAACCCAACCTACGCCGATGGTATGGCCGCCGCGGTTTACGGAGTTAACCCGCCCCTGGCAAACGCTCTGCGGCCGCCGGGCGAATTCCAAACCTACGACATCGTTTTCCGTCGCCCTATCTACAAGGATGGCAAAGCCATCGACCCCGGCTATGTGACCGTGTTCGAAAACGGCGTCCTGGTTCAGGATCACACCCGACTCGAAGGGGGCACCGGGCACATGGCCCGTAGCAAGCCGGGCCCGTTCCCCGAGGCCGGTCCGCTCAAACTTCAAGATCACGGCAATCCCGTCCGCTACCGTAACATCTGGTACCGCCCGCTGCCCCAGAGAGCTATCGAAGGCGGCACGGACGGCTATCTCACCACCGAAGCGACGATGGCCAA
This sequence comes from Limisphaerales bacterium, assembly GCA_025356925.1. GTDB lineage: Bacteria > Verrucomicrobiota > Verrucomicrobiia > Limisphaerales > UBA8199 > JANXQE01. The sequence goes on from JANXQE010000391.1 coordinate 7,347, forward strand.
GCGCGCCGAGATCGCTGCTATGCTTCGCCAGGACGCCGAGAAACTGAAGGATCCGGCGAACCCTGTCCCGGAAATGCTTCGCCTAGCCGAGTCGCTCGTCTATGAACATGACGACGCCGCCCTGCAAAGGGCCAAGGAATTGGCCGACCAATACATGGCTCAGTTGCAGCAGCTTTCCCCCGATAAGCTGGCCGCCAAAAAAGATGAATTGAAGCACTTGCGCGACGTCACCAAGTACCTGGCTCGATTCGACGTTATCCCCGATGACGCTGAGACAAAAGTCCAGCTCGAGCAAATCATCAAAGAGCATAACTGGGATAAGAAGTAAGACAGACCAGCCACAGCATCAACTGGACCTCAGCGCGGCCGCACAGGCCGCGCTTTTTTTCGCCCCGTCCCGGCGCCAGCATTTAGGACGTTTGCGCCTGAAGTGCGAACACTTTCGCTAACTTAAGCAACCGCCATTTTTCACGCCTGTTGCGCTCTTTTGCGGCTAATCGGCGCTTTTTAGATTTGCCTGCGATCGGTCTGGTTGTGGTCCTCTGGCTGGTGGCTCCCGGAGAGGCGCCGGCTGGCAGCGGCGGCGCATTCGACGGATTGGTCCGATCAGCTTCCTCGTTTCTAGCATGTCGTTGCCTTAAACTCGCGGTAGCACCGCCCCTGCAGGCCGCCTGCTCTCACGCGGCCGCCCGGGTATTGGTTGTCTCTGGACAAAAGCACGAGCACAAGCGCCCGTTTTCCGCCAGATTAGTCCCGCTGCTGCCTCAGCCCGGTTCTCCATCCGTTGGTACCTGAAATCCTGCTGGCGGTCCCTTTTTGCTCACCGGCCTGAATATCTCTGGCCATAATTTGCGCCATGATCAGCAAAAAACAGCAAGCCACCTCAGGGTTTGTACTTTCGACACCAGACCATTGGAACAGCAGATTTCTGCTGGCCACTTGGGTGCTCCTCCTTTGGATTACCAGTTCCAATCTCCTCCACGCAGCGGCCACCAACAGCATCGCACGGGTGTGGGACGAGCGTGCGATCGCCGCGATCCGAGTCGATACCCCGCATCCGCCTGCGCAGGCACGCAACTACTTCAGCCTTTCGGTCAGCATGTATGATGCCTGGGCTGCCTATGATACCAACGGCGCCGTGGGTTATGTCTACCGCGGCAAACACACCGCCGCAGATGTGGCGGCGGCTCGGCGTGAAGCGATCAGTTACGCGGCCTGGCGCCTGCTTAAGGAGCGCCACGCTTACTCCAAAACTGCCGCCACCACTCTCGCCGCTGATGATGCTTTGATGGCTTCGTTAGGCTACGACACGAACAACGTCTCCCGCGATCCCTCGACCCCTGCAGGGCTAGGCAATTCAGTCTACGATGCCGTGTCTGCCTGGTTTATCAACGATGGTGCCAACCAAACCGGTGGCAAGCCTTACCCCGTGGCGAATCCGCCCGTCGCCTACCCGGATTTCCCTGTCTCCCAGGGCGGATACGTTTACATCAATCCGCCTTTGGCCACTTCGTTCGAAGGCATCACCGACGGTTCAAACCACACGGTTGTGGACATCAACCATTGGCAGCGACTGCAGATCGTCAATGCCGTGGACCAGAACGGATTTGCTCAAGGGCCCATTCAAAACTATCTCGGCGCCCAATGGCTCCACGTTCGGCCTTTCTCGCTGTCTCGCAAGGATTCGACGAAGCCCTGGATCGATCCCGGACCGCCACCCTTTTTCGGCGGTGCGACTCATGCTCAGTTTATCAGAGAG
>JANXQE010000803.1 GCA_025356925.1 Limisphaerales bacterium
GGACTGCGGCGGTTCTGCGCCGCTTTCGATGCCCAACGGGATCCCTCCAAAGCGCCACAGAACTGGCGCACTCCAAAACCTTCGGACAAATGGTCCATCGCCCGCGAGACGCTGGCGCTCCCGGTTATGATCCGCTCACCGTTTTTGCGCCGGCTTCTGGCGTTGTGCCGCAAAGAAACCTACCAAATCATCCGTGATCCCAGCAGCAACCTCATCGCCTTTGCGCTGCCGATCGTCATGCTGTTCATCTTCGGCTATGGCATTAATCTCGATTCCTCTGGCCTGCGAGTCGGCATTGTTTTCGAAGATACCGGCCCGGAAGCCCGACTCTTCGCTGCCAGCCTTTATGGTTCGCCTTACTTGCGGATCACCTCAAGCCTGAGCCGGGCGGAAATGGCGAAAGCCCTGACGGCCGGCCAGGTGCGCGGTTTTGTAGTCATTCCGCAAGACTTTTCCCGGAAACTAAAGCGCTATGGAGGACCAGCGCCGCTGCTCGTCGTCACGGATGGCGCGGAGCCGAATACCGCCAACTTCGTCGAGAACTACGTCCGAAGCGCGTGGGACGGCTGGCGGCAGCACCGCGCGACCGAGCACGGTGAACCGAGCCCGGCCACCATCACTCTCGAACCTCGATTCTGGTTCAATCCGACGGCCGAGAGCCGCAATTACCTCATCCCAGGTTCGATCACAATAATCATGACGGTCATTGGCGCGCTGTTGACCTCGCTGGTGGTGGCCCGTGAGTGGGAACGTGGCACCATGGAGGTCCTCCTGGCCTCCCCGATGACGCGGACGGAATTCCTGCTGAGCAAACTGCTGCCTTATTACGGCCTGGGCATGACCTCGCTGCTCATTTGTGTGCTCGTTTCGGTGTTCGCGCTGGGCGTGCCTTTTCGTGGGTCGGTGCTGGTGCTGTGGATGGTTGGCTCGCTTTTTTTAGGAAGCGCGCTCGGTCTGGGTCTTCTGGTCTCGACCACAACGCGCAACCAATTCAACGCCGCCCAGGCCGCCCTCAATGCCGCTTTTCTTCCGGCGTTAATCTTGTCCGGATTTATCTACGAGATCCGTAGCATGCCGATGGTGATTCGCGCGGTGACCTACCTGATCCCGGCCCGGTATTTTGTGACGGCGATGCAGACGCTATTTCAAGCCGGAAATGTCTGGCCGGTGCTGCTGCGGAGCATGGCCTTTCTCGCGGCCGCCTCGGCGTTCTTCATCGCCCTGACAGCGCTCAAAAGCCGCCGTCGGCTGGACTAATCGCCGATGCTATTCCGGATCTCCACTTTGATCATCAAGGAGCTGCGAACGCTTTTGCGCGATCGCCAGAGTCGCGCGCTGCTGATCGTGCCGGTGGTCCTGCAATTGGCCATCTTCCCGTTCGCGGCAACTCTCGAAGTCAAAAACAACACCCTGGGCGTCTTTAACCAGGACGCCGGCGCGGAATCCGTCGAACTCATCCAACGTCTGTCGCGTGCTGGGGCGTTTACACGCCTGGTCTATTTGCACTCTGAGGACGACCTGCGCCAGGCCGTTGCTCGACAGGAGGCATTGATCGTATTGCGTTTCCAGCCGGAGTTTTCCCGCGCGGTAGCTGCCGGCCGCCCGGCGCAGCTTCAGGCAATTCTGGATGGACGCCGCTCGAACAGCGCGCAGATCGCGTTGGGCTATGTTCGCCAGATTCTGCAAGGGTACCTGGATGACCACAACACCGCCCAACGCCGCGTCGCGAGCTCGGAACTGGTGGTCCGGCATTGGTTCAACCCGAATCTGGATTACGTCCGGCACATCATTCCCAGCCTGGTGGCCATTATCACGACGATCAGCACGCTGATCGTCACCTCGTTGTCCGTCGCGCGGGAACGGGAGCAGGGAACCCTCGATCAACTCCTGGTTTCCCCGCTGACACCGGGCATGATTATGGTGGGCAAGAGCGTGCCGGCCTTAATCGTTGCCACCGCCCAGGCAACCCTCATTCTCACTGCGGGTGTTTTCATTTACCGGATTCCATTTCAGGGCTCGCTGGCCCTCTTGTACGGCAGCATGTTTTTCTATATCCTCGCGTTGGCCGGTTTTGGATTGCTCATTTCCTCGGTCTGCTCGACCCAGCAGCAGGCTTTTTTGGGTGTGTTCAGCTTCATGATGCCGGCGGTTCTCCTCTCGGGATTCCCGTCCCCAGTCGAGAATATGCCGCGGTGGCTTCAATACCTTGACTGGTTCAATCCCGTCCGCCATTTCATCGTCATCGTGAAAGGGGTTTTCCTGAAGGACGTTGGGCTAAGGGAACTGATGCACCCGCTGTGGCCGCTGATGGTCATCGCCTGTATCACTCTGATCGGAGCGAACTGGATGTTTCGGAGGAGGCTGGGGTAAGGAAAGCCCAAAGGCCGGGGGACCCAAAAATCGAACGGGGCAGTGCGGCTTATTGCCGGCGCAGGATAAGGTCAAGCTGGGCCGTGTGGATTTCCACGGAGCCTTCCGTCCAGATGACGCAATTGGATTTGGAAATTTTTTCCTCGATGGGCCACTGGGCCTGGATCCGCTGCTCGATGTGTTGATCCGGCCAACCACGGGCCTCGAGCCGTTCGTGCTGAGCCGCCGCCGAGCAGGCCACGCAGATAACGGCGTCCAGTTCGGCCTCGGCCCTGGTCTCGAACAGAAGAGGAATCGCCACCACGCCGAGAGCCCGGCCTTGGGTGCGCCAGGATTGGGACTGCGCGCGCCAGAGTTGTCGGATTCGCGGATGCAGAATCGCCTCCAGTTGCTTCCGTGCGCCCGGGTCGGCAAACACCCGGCGCGCCAGAGCGTCACGACGGAGCCGGCCGGCGCCGTCAACGATTTCCGGCCCAAAAACCCGCTCGACCTCCGCGAGGGCAGGCTGGCCGGGCTGGACCAGTTCGCGCGCCAGGTCGTCGGTATCCACCACCGGGATTCCACGTGCGCGGAGGAGCTGGGCACAGACCGATTTGCCCATTCCAACTCCGCCGGTAAGACCGAGCAATTTCACTGGGGCAGGCTACTTGGTGGCGGAGGCCTCGTCGAGCCAGAGGCAATGGAAACGAGGGAAATCCGAAACCCGAAATCCGAAGGCCGAAAGAAGGCCGAAGGCCGAATTGAGAAGGAGGTAGCGACCCGGGTTGTGAGCTCGCAACCCCGGGGAAACGGGTGAGTCAAATACTCCC
>JANXQE010000811.1 GCA_025356925.1 Limisphaerales bacterium
CGCCGGACTCCCAGGCCGAGCCGAGTAACCGCGTCAATAAGGCGTGGCGTTCGTCCTCCAGAATGTGCGCCTTCTCCAGCGCAATCTGAAGCACATTGGTGTCAGGTTCGCCTCGCCACCATTGTTGCTCGGGGGTCACCAACTCGGTCGCGCGTCTGCGGGAATACAAGGCATTGACGTCCGCGATGATGATGTCCCGAATGGTCTGTTCCGGGCAGCCGATGTTCCTCAAGTTGGTGATGTAGGTTGGGTAATCGGGAGATTCGACCTCTTGCCAGGAAAAGAACTGCCGACGCAGGACGATGTTGGGCTTTGGAGGGTTGGCCATGGTTTCCTCCAGGCTGGCCGGAGCCGACAAAGCGCCTGCGAACCGGTGCTGCGGAAGCACCAGCCACATGGCGATCAACGTCAAATTGACGCCGAGCGAAAGCAGTGCAAAACCGCGCCAGCGCATAAAGCTATTTACTCGCAAAACGATCCCACAGCAAACTCAAAGTTGCAACTGGCCAAACCGCTCGGGACCAGGACATTCTGTGGCAGGGGACGTATTCCTAAAAGTTGGACAACCCAGCGACTGCGGATAAACTTTTGGCCCATGAGACAAAAGGCTTACGCTCGCGCAGGCGTCGATATTGACCTGGGAAACAAACTTAAATCGACGCTCCCACGCTTGCTGGCAGCCACTCACCGCAAGGAAGTGCTGGGCAAAGTGGGCGGGTTTGGAGGTCTGTTTGCGCTGGACTGCCGAAAGTACCGGGAGCCGGTGCTGGTCTCGAGCGTCGATGGGGTCGGCACCAAGCTCAAGATTGCTTTTGCCATGGGTCGCCACGACACGATCGGCCAGGATCTGGTCAACCACTGCGTGAACGACATTGCCGTGCTGGGAGCGGAACCGTTGTTTTTTCTGGATTACCTGGGCACCGGCAAGCTGGAACCCCGCGTGTTCACCCAGATCATCCGGGGATTTGCCCAGGCTTGTGCCGCGAATCATTGCGCGTTGATCGGCGGTGAAACGGCGCAGATGCCGGGCTTTTACCGGCCTGGAGAATATGACTTGAGCGGGACCATTGTGGGCGTCGTCGAACGGAGCCGGATGCTGGATGGCAGAACAATTCGTCCCGGTGATGTGGTCATCGGGTTGGCTTCAAGCGGGCTGCACACCAACGGCTATTCGCTCGCGCGAAAGATTCTCTTCGAACAGCTGAAACTCAAACCTTCGAGTCGGCTCCCGCAGTTGGCTGGCAGTATTGGCGAGGAGTTGCTGAAGGTTCACGTTAGTTACGGGCCCCTAATTCAAAACCTGCTCAAAAAGTTCAATGCCGTGGGATCGGCTCCGGCCATCAAAGGAGTGGCTCATATAACCGGCGGGGGGTTTATCGACAACATCCCGCGCGTCCTGCCGAGCCATTGCGACGTGGTTATCCACAAATGTTCGTGGGACGCCTTGCCGATATTCGAAATCCTGAGAAAGGCGCGGGGTGTTCCTGAAGCCGAGCTGTATCAAGTTTTCAATATGGGCGTGGGTATGACGCTGATCGTTTCGAGCAGCCAGGCCGATGTTGTCCAAAGATTTATCGCATCCCAAAAACAGCAGGCCTGGCTTATCGGAGAAGTGGTGAAGGGCAGGGGAGGGGTTCGAGTGACGGCCTGAAATCGCGACGTGGCTATGAAATATCCGAGCTGAATGCCGAACGCCCGCCCCACAGTCGGCGTGGGGCGGGCGGCGTAAGAAGCGTGGCGAGGAAGCCTGGCGAGGCTTACTTTTTCTCGGTTTTGTCCGCGTTCCCCTGGCTTTGCTGAGCTTGCTTGGCGGCGTCCTCGGCTTTGATAACTTCTATTTTGGCGCCTTTCTTCAACTCCTCAGCGGAGGGCACCTTGATGATGTCGCTGGTCAAGGGTTGTGCGACTTGGGCCGGTGCCGGTGCTGGCGGCGGCTCGATCGCCAGCAGTTCCACCTCGAAAATCAAGGTTGCGCCGGGATCGATGCTGGCATTCCCCATGTCCCCGTAACCGAGGCTCGAGGGAATGTATAATTCCCACTTGGAGCCGACCTTCATCGTCTCCAAGGCGGCGGTCCAGCCTTTGACGACTCGGTTGACCATGAACTTTGCGGGCTGTCCCCGCTTGAATGAGCTGTCAAACTCCTTACCGTTGAGAAGCGTCCCTTTGTAATTCACGCTGACCGTGTCATTGCTCCTGGGAACTTCGCCATGGCCTTCGGTGACGATCTTGTATTGGAGTTCGGCATTGGTGCCCCCCGGCAACGACACACTCAGGCTCAGCACGCCGGGTTTCTTTTTGTTTTCGGCAAGAAACGCTTCTCCTTCCGCTTTGTTCTTCTCGGCCAGGTTGTGGCGCGACACTTCCTGATAGCTCCGGAAGGCGTCCCGCGCTTGCGCCTCGGTCAGACGCGGTTCCTTGCCCCCCAGGACATCATTGACAGCGCTGAGCAGTACATTCAAATCCACGTCCATGTTGCTGCGTTTGATGTTGTTGCCGACAAATATGCCCACGGCGTAGCTGGCCTTTTCTTTTTCGTCCTTAAACGCCGGCTTGTCTTCCGCCGCCCCAGCCCGCTGTAGAGAGGCCACGCCGAGCGTGGTTGCCAAAAGCACTTTTAATCCAGTTCTCATATTTTTTCTTGTCGCTTCTTCAATTTAGAGCAGTCCCAAGTACACGAACGCCAGAAAAAGTCCAGCCTGAACGACGCAGAATCTTTTTGCGCTTAGGCCAATTCCTGTTTCAATCCCGCCGATGAAGATCCTGGTCCTCGGTTCGGGCGGACGTGAGCACGCCTTAGTTTGGAAATTGGCCCAGTCCCTCAGAGCCGGCCGGATCTGGTGTGCTCCGGGAAACGCGGGGATTGTCCGAGAGAAACTGGCCAGGACTGGGGCCGCGGTTGAATGTCTGGACCTTTGCGCGGAGGACCTGGCTGGGCTGCTGGCCTTCGCCGTGGGCATATTTGTCGGCAACAACATCAAACGCAGCAACATGGACGTGGATTTGAATGT
>JANXQE010000832.1 GCA_025356925.1 Limisphaerales bacterium
ACAGAGGGTGTAGGCGGCGTGCCCTCACGCAGCGGCTCAGGATCGGTTGTCTCTGCAACCAAGCCATAGTTGGTTCAGGGGCTAGCCGACCATTGACGTCCGGTCGGCCCCGGGCATAGGTTCCTTGTTCATGCGAATATCGCTTCCGTTGGGGTTGGTCTCGGTCGGTCTCATTCCTTGGCTGGTCTGTCCGGCGGTGGCGGCAGAGACTGGGGCTGAACTGGAGAATTTTGAAGGGGGATATCAGCCGGCGCGGTGGACATTTTCGAACGGCGCCGAGTTTCCTGGCGCCAAAGGCAGTTTTGACCGATCGGCGGAGGCAGCACACGGAGGGCAATTCGGAGGTGAACTCTCGTTCGATTTCACGGGCGGGGGGAACTACACTGGGGCAATTTTGCGCATGCCGCGAGGTGGCGCGGGCGCAACGGGTGAATGGAATGGGTTGCGGCTTTGGTTGATGCGGCCGGAGGGAAATGATTTTGTCTTTCGGTATGGCGATTCGGAAGGGCAGACGTTCCAGAAACAGGTCGAGTGCCCGGCGGGGCGCTGGGTGCGAGTCACCATACCCTTCAGCGGATGGACGGCTCACTGGGGTGGGGCGAATGACGGAACAGTGCGTGGTGGGCCCAGGATGCTGGCTTTGAACGTTGATCATGGTTTGCAGACAACGGGGGCGTTGCTGTTCGATGACCTGCGATTGGTGAACGCTCCGGAGGATATTGCGCGGGTTTCGTATCCGGCTTATGGGTTTGGCCCCGAGGAGAGATGGCACGTGCGCGCGGAGGGCGACGGCGGAGCCAGCCGGCTGCAAGGCAGGACGTGGACCGCTGATTTTTCCCGGGGCGCGCGCTGGATCTCCCTGGGAGTGCCGGACCATGTGTTGTTGGGCAATGCGGATACGCTTCGGCTGCGCGTGCGCGGTAACGCCAAGGGCCACCCGGTCCGCCTGGTGCTGCACACGCATTTCATGACGTTTCAAAAGATCATCGGAGAGTTTGCCGGGGATGGCGAGCAGGAGCTGGTGACCGCTGGGCCGCCCGGCGCCGGCTGGGAATGGCATGGGGGAGAAAACGACGGCAAGATCCACGGCCCGTTGCGGCTGGGCGAAATTGGGCTGGGCGCCGGGAGTAGCACGGTGCCCTGCACGTTGGAATTGCGCGAAATAGTGGTGGACGCCTCCTGTCCCGAAGCGAGCCGCTGTGTGCTTTTGGCGGAAAGCCGCGAGAAAGGGAATGACTCTTGTTTTATGGCGCAAGTGCGAGCCCTGAGCGACACACGGCTCGACGGTGAGCTCCATTGGGTGTTGCGCGACTGGGACGGCCACGAAGTCGGCCGGGGCAACCAGGCCGTGGCGGTGCCGGCGAAGTGCGAGCCGATCGAGGTCAGGCTCCCGATCAAGGAGACAGACACCCGGCAGCGAAAGTTCCTGGAAGCCGAGATCAACCTGGATATTCCTGGGCAGGAGGTGTCTCCGGTCCGGGCAGCATGGGTGGCTCGGCCGACCGAAGGAGGCGATGCGGCGCTGGAGCCGGAATCTCCTTTTGGGATGGGAATATACCTTAACCGGTATGGGGCCGATGCCGGAGGGCTGGCGCTGATGGAGCGCGCGGCAAAAATGGCGCGCGACGCCGGCGTGAAATGGTCGCGCGAGGATTTCGCCTGGGGCCGCATCGAGCCGCAGCGCGGGCAGTTCGACTGGGCCTACTACGACAACCTGCTGGCTTGCGCCCGGCGCAATGGCATCACCGTCTATGCCATCGTCGGTTATTGGACTGCCTGGACCAAGCCCTACACTTCGGAGGGAATTGAGGATTACGTCCGCTTTCTGAAAGTGATTGTTCAGCGCTACCAAAAACAGATCAGGCAGTGGGAGATCTGGAACGAGCCGAACATCTTTTTCTGGGACGGGCCGAAAGACCTGTACGCCCAACTGTTGACCAGGAGCTATGCGGCCATCAAAGAAATCGATCCGGAAGCCCAGGTGCTTGGACTCTCGACCGCCGGGATCGACCGGAAGTTCATCAGCCGGATGCTCGAGTTGCAGGCCCCCTTCGACGTTCTCACCATCCATCCGTACCGCGCGCACCTGCACGACCAGGCATTCATTCAGGACCTGAAAGCGGTGTCCGACCTGGTGAAATTGCCAGACGGAACGCGGCGGCCGGTCTGGCTGACTGAAATGGGCTGGGCCACGCACACGCCCCACAACACGGCGCGACAGGATTTCGCGCCCAATACCTTGCGCGCCCAGGCCGAGCTCATCGCCCGCAGTTACCTCTGCGCGATTGTTTCCGGGGTCGAGCCCAAGACCTTTTGGCATGACTTCCGCAACGACGGCGACGATCCGATTTATTTCGAACATCAGATGGGGATTGTCGATCCGGACTTCAGCCCGAAACCGGCATACCTCGCCTTTGCGACGCTCACGCGGGCACTGCGCGGCAAGGGATTGGCCGGGGGAGTGTCGGTGCCTCGGGGCGTTCTGGCTTTCAGTTTCAAGCCTGTCGCGGGAGGAGCTGGACAGACCATTGCTCTATGGAGTCCGCAGACCGACACCGTGGTAGAGCTTCCCACCGCTGCGGAGCGGGTCACACGCATCAACGCGATTGGCGAACGAAGCGAGGTGCGGCCCGAGGCCGGCAAGGTGCGGGTTGAGTTGAGGAGCGGCGCGCCCGTGTATTTGCTCTATCCATGAGTTGAATCAGAGGCGCTTCGCGCGGGGACTGGGTCCGGCGCGATCATTGGTGTCCCGGACGTTTTTATCGACAGCCCGGGTTCGTCTGCTGATTCTTTCCAGAACCCCTCGAGCGCAGCCCGTAGTCCGGCCGGATTTCGGACCCGCGCGGATTGCCACCACGCGGGAAACAGACGGCGATAGCGCGGTTCATTGAACCGAGCGTCGATGAGCAGAACGACGCCGCGATCCGTTTCCGACCGGATGACTCGCCCGACGGCTTGGAGAACGCGATTCATGCCAGGAAAAGTGTAGGCATAATCAAATCCCGCGGCGTTCTGCTGCTGGAAATAGTCGCGGACCAGATCCCGTTCGACACACAATTGTGGCAGGCCAACCCCGACGATCACGGCGCCGATCAAACGCTCGCCCACCAGGTCGATCCCTTCTCCGAAGATCCCGCCCAGCACTGCGAACCCGGCCAGCGTCTGGCCATGCGCCACGGAAAAGGCGGCCAGAAACGCCTCGCGCTCCAGTTCGGTCATGCCGGGCCGTTGGACGAGAATCGGAACCAACGGGTACCAAGCCAGAAATTCCTGTAGCACGCTGTTCAGATATTGGTACGAAGGAAAATAGATAAGGTAATTACCGTGTCGTCCTAAAACCAGGGTTCCGATCGCCTCGACCACCGCTTTGCTCGACTCTGCCCGGGCTTTAAACCGGGTTTCGATC
>JANXQE010000071.1 GCA_025356925.1 Limisphaerales bacterium
TCTCGACGACCAACGCCGCCTGGGGCACGGACGCCCGTCTGATGCCGCTTCGCTCGAATGAGTTCGCGCAAGCGGATTGGGTTCTGCCCATTTCCCGCTCAGGGAGGTACCACATTTCCGTTCAGGTGCCGAGCCTGGCAGACGCCGCGACCAACGTAGCGTTCCACATCGTGGCCGGGGCCACGAATTTTTTGTCGGTGCTGTTTCCCGGAGGCGTTCCCTCCAACGAATGGGTGTTCCTTGGCTCAGTAACCCTCGATCAGACTCTTTCCAATCTGGTGGAAATGATCGTCAGCGGGGTCAATCAGCCGGGAACTTACGCCATCGCCGACGTGCTTCGACTGGTTCCGGCACCCGAACCAACTTTGCCCGGCTTTGGTCCGCCCGACTCCAGCCAGATCTTTTCGACTCCGAACAGTTATCTGCTCCAGTTCGTTGGGCGCAGCGACGTCAGTTATACCATTCAACGAGGCGATAGCTTGACGACGGGTTGGTCCACCCTCCAAATCATCTCCCCTGTCGTTCCAGGCGTTTTGGAGTACGAAGATGAAAAACCGCCGTCCGGCCAGGCCTTCTATCGGATTTTGACTCAGTAGCTGCTTGTCTCCCGGCCTCAGCCCCCGCCTCAGCGGAAGGCCCAAATGAGGAGCGAGCCGGGCTCGGTATGGTTGGTGCTCCTGAGAATGTGCTTTGCCACGCACGCGCAAACAAAAACTGTTTGCAGCTTCAGCCCGTGCCCATTACGGTGAAGCGCAAGAAAAACGGCGATCGAAACGACGCCAGGTGGTTATTGCTCAGTATGACCAAAAAAGCACTTACGCGAGACGAACTTACGCAGTTGACCGAGGGCCTGAACAAACTAGCCCACAATCTGTGGTGGACCTGGGATCAAGGAGCGCAAGAAATCTTCCAGGAACTCTCTCCCCGCGGTTGGCAGAATCTGTACCACAATGCCGTAGCCGTGCTGCATGAGGTCTCCCCTTACGAATTGCGCGTGCGGTTGCAGAACCTGGATTTCGCAGAAAAAGTGCGCCGGGTTTTGGATTGTTTCGATCGTTACCTGAACGACCAGGCGACCTGGGCGCACCAGAATGCCCCGTCGTTGCGGGCCAATCCCGTCGCCTATTTTTCCGCTGAGTTCGGTTTTCATGAGACGCTGCCGATCGCCGCGGGCGGCTTGGGGATGCTGGCTGGAGATCATGCTAAATCCGCGAGTGACCTCGGCCTGGGTTTCGCGGGCATCAGTTTATTCTACCGGGAGGGCTACTTTCAGCAGGCGATCGATCCTAACAATTGGCAAACCGAGTACTATACCCTGCTCAATCCGAAAAACCTGCCGGTGGAGGCGGTGCTGGATCACAAAGGAGAACCCCTGGTCTGCCAGGTCGAGGTGGGGATGAATCAGGTCGCGTTCCAGGCGTGGCGGGTCAATGTTGGCCGGGGAACGGTTTATTTGCTGGACACCAACCGTCCGGAAAACGAGCAACATTTTCGCGATTTAACCCTCCGCGTTTATGGCGGTGACAGCACCACGCGCGTGATGCAAGAGATGCTGCTGGGCATTGGCGGCGTGCGGCTTCTCCGCGCCTTGGGAGTCAGCCCCTCGGTATTCCACATGAACGAAGGGCACGCAGCTTTTCTCACTCTCGAACTGATTCGTGAGAAAATGGCCCTGGGCAAACCGCTCCAGGAAGCGATCACGCAAACCCGGGGCGAGTGCATCTTCACCACCCATACGCCCGTCGAGGCTGGCCACGACCGCTTCAGCCCGGACTTGATGGATTATGCGATGCAGAGGTTCCGGACAAAACTGCCAGCGCCATTCGCTGAGTTGATGAAGCTTGGCCGGGTGGACCCCAAGAATCTCCAGGAACCCTTCTGCATGACGGTGCTGGCGCTAAAATTGTCGCGCGCGGCTAATGGTGTGAGCGAGTTGCACGGACGCGTCAGCCGCCACATGTGGCAGTGTTTGTACCCCGGCAAAGCTGTCGAGCAGGTGCCCATTGGGTATATCACCAACGGTGTCCACTTGCTGGGCTGGATGAAGGGCACCGTCCGCCGGTTTTGGCGACGCAAGCTCACGGGCACTTCCGTTAGCTCGGTTCCGTCCGAGTTCCGAGTGCCGATCTCCGATTGGGACGATGAAATCGATTCGCCGGAATTCTGGCAGCGCCTTGGCGATCCGAGTTTTATTTCCGACGAAGAGTTGTGGGCGCTGCGCTACAATCTTCGCCGGGAGCTCATCGAATTTGCCCGGCGGCGGCTCTTGATCCAGCGCCAGCGGCTCACGCAGGGCGATTTCATTGCCTTCGATCAACTGCTCAATCCGGACGCGTTAACAATCGGTTTTGCCCGCCGCTTTGCGACTTACAAACGCGCTCCGTTGATTTTTCAGCAGTTTGAAAACATCGTGAAACTCACCCGGGATAAATCGCGCCCGGTGCAGTTTATCTTCGCCGGCAAGGCACATCCCCGGGATGATGAAGGCAAGCGCTATATCCAGCACATCATTCATCTCAGCAAATACAGCGACCTGCAGGGAAACCTGGTCTTCATCGAAAACTATGATGTGCACGTCGCCCGTCAAATGGTCTCCGGCTGCGACGTCTGGCTCAACAACCCACGACGGCCCTTGGAGGCGTCCGGCACCAGCGGCATGAAAGCCGGCTGCCACGGGTGTTTGAACCTCAGTATCCTCGACGGCTGGTGGCGCGAGGGTTACGACACCACGAATGGATTCGCCATCGGCGAGGATGCTCACGCCGATTCGGTCGAACAGCAGGACCGGACCGACAGCGCTAACCTCTACGAGGTCCTGACCAAGGAAGTGGTCCCGCTGTTCTTCGAACGCGACGCCGACGGCATTCCTCGACGGTGGATCCAGCGGATCCGCCGCGCCATGGTGACGCTCGTGCCCCAGTTCACCACCGACCGCATGGTTCGGGAATACACCCAGAAATATTACCTGACCCGCTGACCCTCTCCGGGCGCGCCCTCTTGAAAGGCGCGCCCGGTCCCCAACCCCGGTTCCGACTCCGCCCCGGTCCGGGCGGTTCTTTTCATTTTCCAGTCCCTTCCATGAAACCCGACGTCAAATCTCTCACCCAGGACGAGCTGGCCGCCCAGTTCAAGGCCTGGGGCCAGCCAGCCTACCGCGCCGCACAGCTCTTGAGCTGGCTCTACCCCCGCCGCGCCTCCTCCTGGGAGGCCATGACCAACCTCCCCAAACCGTTGCGCGCCCTGCTGGCTGAAACCTACACCCTCGACACCTTGGCCCTGGCCCGCCAGCAAGGCCGCCCCGGCGGCACCCGCAAGTTC
>JANXQE010000096.1 GCA_025356925.1 Limisphaerales bacterium
CCCAACCGTCGCGACCTGATTATCGGCGTAGACGAGAAGAACACCGGAAACCTGACCCTGGGCGCGGGGTTCAGTTCGGTTGACTCCCTGGTGGGCTTCGTGGAGATGACCCAGGGCAACTTCGATCTGTTCCACCCGCCAACGTTTACCGGTGGCGGCCAACGCTTCCGTTTGCGCGTGGCGTTGGGAACGCAACAACAGGATTACCTGGCTTCGTTTGTCGAGCCGTGGTTCCTTGGGCGCAAGCTTGCCCTTGGTGTGGATCTGTATTACCGGGACCTGGCCTACTTCAGCCTTAACAACATGTACGACATCGTTCGAGGCGGCGCCCGGTTCAGCCTGACACGCGCCCTGGGCAACGATTTCCTTATCGGCAGTCTTAGTTATACGCTCGAGGACGTTAATGTCAGGTTGAACCCGGGCTTTTTCGGTCCGCAGTTGACCACGTTGCCCGGCGTCGGACCGCCTGGTTTCGGAACCCCTTCGGGTCCGGTAGGTCCGGGCGGAGTTGCCGGACCCCCTTTCGTGGTGCCAGCGAATGTGCCCGATGCCATCCTTGCCGAGCAAGGCTGGAACCTGTTCTCGCGCTTGGGCGCCTCGCTTGCCTACGACACCCGGAACAGCGTCCAGTTGCCCAACAAAGGCCAGCGTACTGAATTGGACGCCGAGTATGTCGGTGGTTTCCTGGGCGGCGATCGGAATTTTGCCAAGCTTGAACTTAAGACCGGCTGGTATTTTAAAGGATTTGCCAAGGGCCACGTGCTGGAATTGGTGGGCCGTACGGGCGTGGCCAAGAACCTGCAATCGGGAGACGTTCCGTTCGAAGAGCGCTACTATTTGGGAGGGCTTTACTCGCTGCGCGGTTTCAAATTTTATAGCATCAGCCCGCGCCAGGCTGGGTTTACAGAACCGATCGGCGGCGACACCTATTGGTTCGGTTCGGCCGAGTACAGCATCCCGATTATTGAGCAGGAACACGGCGTGGGGGTTCGCTTTGCCGTCTTCTACGATGTTGGCAATGTCGCCGTCAAGCCCTACACTTGGAATCTGAACCAGTTTGATGACAACTGGGGGGTAGGACTGCGACTCAACCTGCCCATCGGCCCAATCCGGCTGGACTACGGCATCCCCATCCATCATGACCAGTACAACTCCAGCAGCGGCCAATTCCAGTTCGGCGTAGGATATGCACGGGGGTTCTGATATGATTTGTGAAATGCTCAAATCATCCTCCTTAACGCTGGCACGCCTGGTTTGGCGCCCGGCCGCCGCCTTGGGATTGGCGGTCGCGGGGATGACTGCCGCCCAGGGAACTCCTGCAGCCGTAATCAAGTCCCCCAGCGTCCTCTCCCTCTCCGGTTGGCCTTTGTTTTTCGCGCCGGGCCTCGCCCCGAGCAACGGACCCGCCAATTTCCTTGCCCGCGGTCCGAACTATCAGTTGCGCGTCGAGCCGGCCGAGGTGGACTTTATGTTGCGCCGGCCGCAGCTCGCTCCCGCGCGGGCCTCTGTGCGCCGTGATGAATCGATCGGCGTTCGGAGTGCTCCAGCCCGGGTGGTGCGCATGTCTTTCGTCTCTGCCAACCTGCGGGCCAGTATTTCCGGGGCAGGGGAGCTGGAAGGAAAAGTAAACTACCTCGTGGGCAATGATCCGGCTCGGTGGCGCGCTCAGATCGCCACGTTCGCCAGCGTTCGGGTCGAGGCCCTTTATCCGGGAATCGACCTCTTGTACTACGGTAATCGCCAGCAGCTCGAGTACGATTTCACGGTCGCTCCCCAGGCCGACCCCGCGGCGATTTCCTTCCGGTTCGAAGGCGTGGACCGACTCGCGGTAAATTCGGCGGGAGAGTTGGTCGTGGGGCTGGGGGATGGGGAATTGCGCCAGCATCGGCCTGTGATTTACCAAATCGTGCGCGGTGCGCGCTGTGAGGTGGCCGGAGGTTACCAAGTGAAAGATTCTCGCACCATCTGTTTCGCGGTTGGGCCCTATGACCATGACCGGCCTCTTATCATCGACCCGGTCTTCAGCTACGCCACCTATTTTGGCGGGAATGGCGGGGACGCTGGGCTCGCGATTAAGGTGGATGGCAATGGGTCGGTCTACCTTGCAGGTGAAACTCTTTCGACCCAGTTTCCCTCTGTCGCGGCGGGCAACCCGTTCCAATCTCAGTTCCGTGGCGGCACGGAGACCGGGGACGCGTTTATCGCGAAACTGGATAACACCGGCTCCAAGCTCCTCTATTTTACTTACCTGGGCGGCAGCGCAGATGACGGCGCTTACGACCTGGCGATTGACAGCTCCGGTAACGCCTACGTCACCGGGTTCACCGTCTCGTCCGATTTTCCGACCACGAATGCCCTCTTTAACCAGATTAGCGGAACGCCGGACTCGACGTTTCACGTTTATCCGGTGGAAGCCTTTGTGGCGGAGCTTAACACCAATGGCTCGGCCTTGGTCTATTCCACGTACCTGGGAGGCACTGACAGTGACGTGGGCAGCGGAATCGCGGTTGACCCAGCAGGCTATATTTACGTCACCGGTAAAACCTTTTCGACCAACTTCCCGGTTCTGAACCCGTTCCAGGGCTCCTCAGGCGGCAACGCCGATGTGTTTGTCAGCAAGTTCGCGCCGGGAGGCGGGAGCCTTGTTTACTCGACTTATCTCGGTGGCAACGGTTTGGACTCAGGCGAGGGCATTGCGGCCGACCAGGCCGGAAACGCCTATGTAACCGGCTCCACCAGTTCCACGGGCTTCCCGATCACGCTCGGCGCCGGCCAAACGAATCTAAACGATTCGGGTGTCGGCATCGGCATTTTCGACGCGTTTGTTACGAAGGTCGCTCCTGACGGCAGCAGCCTGGCTTATTCGACCTACCTGGGTGGCTCGCAGAACGATTACGGCTACCGCATCGCTGTGGATGGTGCCGGGAACGCTTACGTTACCGGCTCTACCCAGTCGTCGGATTTTCCCCACACGAACAACTTCGGGCTCACGCTGGGCGAGGACGGCACGAACGCCATCAATTCCGATGCCTTTCTGACCAAGTTCGACGCGAACGGCCAGTTGGCCTATTCCGCCCAGTTTGGCGGCACCGATAATGATGCCGGGTGGGATGTGGCCGTTGATCCCTCCGGGCACGCGTTCGTCATCGGCATAACGCTCTCGACGAATTTCCCAACCGCCAATGCTTTCGATCTTTTTCGAACCACCAATTCGGGAGCCAAAGACGTCTTTGTGGTCGCCTTCGATACCAACGCCGCGCCTGTGCTGTATTCAGCTTACCTGGGCGGGTCTGCCGACGATTTTGGATATGGCATCGCGGTCGACGCCGAGGCCAACACCTACCTCAGCGGGATGACTCTCTCCAGCAGGTTCCCGACCACGGTGGGGCCTTTCCAGGGGGCTCTGGCTGGTTCGAGCGACGCGTTCGTCGCCAAGATTCGGCTGCGGGATCCGCTGCTCCGCGCCGAGCAGTTAGGCAACGTCTTCCAGTTGAGTTGGCCGGCCACCGCTCCTGATTATGTGCTCCAATCGACCGTGGACCTGGCCCCGCCCCAACTGTGGACGACCGCGCCGCAATCGCCCGTGTTAACCAACGGAGAATACCTCGCGAGTTTGACCACCACCAATCCTTCAATTCTTTTCAGGCTCTTCCGGCCTTGACCCAGCTTCGACGACTACTCAACGTCGCGCTCGCGTGGCCAATATTTTTGAGTTGGCGACTCATATGATTTCTGATTGTCTCTTTTTTATGATGAATTTATTGCAGCGGTTGGTTGCGGGCATGATTCTAATGTCCTTGCTGAGCGGGTCCGCCCTGGCGCAGAGCAAAATGGCAACGGTGGATCTTCGCAAAGTCTTTGATGGCTACTGGAAAAAAAAGCAGGCCGAAGCCGCGCTCAAGGACCGACAGACCGATATGGAAAAGGAAGACCGCAACATGGTCGATGACTACAAGAAGGCAAAAGAGGAGTATCAGTCGCTTTTGGTTAGCGCAAATGATCAGGCGGTCTCGAGCCAGGAACGCGACAAGCGGAAAACTGCGGCCGAGGAGAAACTCAGGCGCATGAAAGAAATGGAAGATAGCATCGCCCAATATGAGCGGCAGGCGCGCACCACCATTGGCGAGCAGAGCCAGCGCATGCGCTCCAATATTCTTGCCGAGATTCGGAACGTGGTGAACGCCAAAGCCAAGGCCGGCAGTTTTTCTCTCGTGATTGACACCGCCGCCGAAAGCATTAACAGCACACCCGTGTTCCTCTACTCCAGCAACGAGAACGACATCACCGATGCCGTGCTCCAGCAACTCAATGCCACCGCCCCGGCCGATGCTGTCAAGGCCGACGAGACACCGGTCAATAAGGATGACAAGAAAAAGGACGGGAAGAAATAAACCATCTCTAAGCGCCTAGCTTTGGCTCAAACGCTGGACCGGTTTTTCGAAAAAGAGTTGGTGGGCTTCCTCAAGAATAGCCGGGATCCGGGCGGCAAAAGGGCTGTGATCCAGACACCCGTTCCAACCCGCGACACCAGCCTTGGCCGCATTTTCTCCGGGAAACCAATGGTCGGCTTGGCCCAGCAGGTTGTAGCGCATCTTACCCCAGCCCACCAGGTCCAGTGACTTGGCGTAGGTCCATAGCCGCAAGATTTCGAGAATGTTAACCTGTCCGGGGACATCCACGTACTGCGGCAGCCCTTCAAACCAGCGCGCGCACCAATCCGCCCCCAGCGTGGCGTGCATCGCCTGTTCCAGTCTAGCGGCGATTGGATTGACTTTCTCCTGGAGGCAACCGTAGAACTCGAGCGCGCGCAAGTGCTCGTCGAAGTCCGAAGGTCGAGCCACCCCACAGCTCAGGGTGTGGACTTGCGGTCGGTTCAGGCAATACAGGTCGTTGAAGCCCATCGGGCTCAAGGGGCGACACAGCTCGACCAGTTTAGTCGGGGGCTCGTACAGTTTTCCACCTTTGTCGTTAGGGCTGATGATGAACACTCCCATATCGTGCGCCGTGGCGGCCTCCACCGCAGGCCAGTTGAGATCATTCACAAAGTACCAGTGCAGGTTCACGTAATCGAACTCCCCGCTCTGGATCGCTTCCAAAATGATGTCGGGAGTCGCGTGAGTGGAAAACCCGATGAAGCTCACGCGCCCTTCGCGTTGGAGTTGGCGAGCGGCAGCGATGCACCCGTCTTTTTGCAGCGCGTGACGAAGCAGTTCACGGTTATTAATGCCGTGCAACGACAGTAGATCAACGTGCTCGAGCTTCAGGTAGTTCATGGACGTCTCGAAGGTGCGGACGAAGGCTTTCGCGCTCGGGTTCGGCGCGACTTTGGTTTGGACAATGATTTTGTCGCGCGGCAACTTCGGCAGGACGCTGCCCAACTGCATTTCAGACGTGCCGTAACCTCGAGCGGTTTCAATATGGTTGATGCCCAGCTCCAACGCCCGATGGACGCAAGCCTCCAGGTTGGCCTGGTCGTCGGCGGGAATGTCTCCCGGCCTGACGTCCTGCCATTTGAATTGGTAGCGCATTCCGCCGCAGGAGATGACGGGCATGGCGAGTTCCGTGCGGCCAAATCGTCGGTAGTACATGCGCCGGAAGATAGGGCAGGGTGCCTGGGCAGGCAAGGTGCGCCATAGCGAGCGTCGGACCGATTCCCATCCGCCGGTCGGCCGGCGTGCCTGCGGCAAGCGATTTGGCGCCCGAGGGTCCGCGCCAAGGCTTGCTTGATCGCGCGCGCCGCGTGTGATCAGACAACACCGCCAGACGGAGGCGGTCGGCCCCCCGCACAGGGTCCACAAAATCCAAACTGGCGTTGACACCCGGCTCGGGAATGTCTAATTTCTAGATCAGTAAAAGTTTAACTCGATAAGGGCACCATGTTGATCCGAATTAGTTTGATCGTCGCGATCGTCGCCGGATTGGCCGTCAGCGGCCTGAATTTCCTCAAGGTTAAAGAAAAGATAACCACCATCCAGGAGCAGCGGGAGGCCGAAAAAAGCGCGAAAGTCCAGGCCCAGACTGATCTGGCCAGTACGAGAAAGGATCTGGAAAAAACCACCGCCGATCTCAAGACGACCAAAACCACATTGGAAGCCACAACCGCCGAACGTGACAAGGCCGTCGGCGACCTCGCCAGTCAGACCAAACGCGCTGATCGGCTCACCGAAGAGCGCGACAAAATCACCAAAGAGCGCAACGATGCCCAGGCTGACTTGGCTGCCTACGTTGGGACTGGCCTCAAACCGGAACAGGTGCTGGCCATGAACAAAGAATTCAAGGGCCTCCAGGCTGCCTTGGATGCGTCACAAGACGAGAAAAAGCTGCTGGGTCAGAAAATCACGCGACTGCAGACGGAACTGGATCGATACGTTAACCCGGAAAAGCCTGTGTTTTTGCCCGCGTCGCTCATCGGCAAAGTCCTGGTCACCGATCCCAAGTGGAATTTTGTGGTCCTGAACATCGGTTTGAACCAGGGAGTGAAGGAATACGGCGAACTCCTGGTCAACCGCAATGGCAAGCTCGTGGCCAAAGTGATCATTCGTAGCGCCCAAAAGGACCGCTGTATTGCCAATGTCATGCCGGGCTGGCAATTGGGAGAAGTGATGGAAGGCGATCAAGTCACCCCGGCTCACCCCGAGACATGAAGCTTTTTCGTGCCCGCTCGGTTTGGTTTCTAATCCTGGGTCTGGTTGCGCTCGGGCTGGCCGGGTGTGCCAGCACTCAAGATTCGGAGAACGCCTCGGTCAGACCCTGGAACACACCCAAAGGCTGGGAGAATGGCTTGCCCAGCACGATGCAAGAGGGTCGCTGACGACCCGGAAGCAGCCTACTTCGCGATCTCGATGCAGCGGGTTTCGCGAATGACCGTGATGCGGATCTGGCCCGGATACTGCAGTTCGTTCTCCACCCTCGAAGCCAGACTGCGCGCCAGCGCGTAAGCTTTTTCGTCATCCACCTGATCCGGTTGAACAAACACGCGTAACTCGCGCCCGGCCTGCACTGCGAACGCCTTTTCCACCCCCGGGAATGACCCGGCAATGTGTTCGAGGTTTTCCATCCGCTTGAGATAGGTTGACATGTTCTCCGAGCGAGCGCCCGGGCGTGAAGCGCTGATGGCATCGGCCGCGCTGACCAGGATTCCCATCGGGCCAATGGGTGGCACGTCATTGTGATGCGAGGCTACGCCGTTCACCACTTCGTCGGATTCGCCATGGCGTTTGATCAGGTCCGCGCCGACGACTGCGTGAGGACCTTCGACCTCGTGATTCACCGCCTTGCCAATATCGTGGAGGAGGCCGGCGCGTTTGGCCGTCATCACGTCCAAGCCCAATTCGGAGGCCATTAGCCCCATCAGTTGGGCCACTTCCACTGAATGGTCCAAAATGTTTTGAGAAAAACTGTGCCGGAAATGCAAGCGACCCAGCAGCTTTACCAGCTCGGGAGCCAGGGGCGGCAATCCGGCTTTCTGCACGGCCTCCTCGCCCAACCGGGTGATCATCTCGTTCATCTCCCGGGTGACCTCAGTCACGACCTCCTCGATGCGGGTTGGGTGAATTCGCCCATCCGTGATGAGCCGTTGCATCGCTTCGCGGGCGATTTCACGCCGAACCGGGTCGAATCCTGACAAGAGAACCGAACCGGGCGTGTCATCGATTAGCACCGTCACCCCCGTAGCCGCTTCGAACGCACGGATGTTGCGGCCCTCGCGACCGATGATGCGGCCTTTGATGTCTTCTCCGCTGGGTAGAGCGATGCTGGTGGTGGTGTTTTCAAAAGTGTGCCCTCCCGCGTAGCGCTGAATAGCGATGCTGATGATGCGTTTCGCTTTCTCCTCCGCCTTGGTGCGGGCATCCTCCAGGATGTGGCGCGTTAGAGTGTTGGCATCGCGCAGCGATTCTTGTTCAATCCGCCTCAGCAGAGCTTCACGTGCCTCTGCCTGGCTGAGCCCTGCCACACGCTCTAACTCCTCGCGCGTTTGTTCTTGGAGCCTTGCCAGTTCCGTTTCCCGCGTGTGAAGTGCCGCCGTGTGTTGCTCCAGTGTTTCCTTTTGCTGCGTCAGGCTTTGCTCGCCCTCCATCACGCGCTGGAGTTGGGAGTTAATCAGGCCCTCGCGCTCAGCCAAACGACGTTCAAGCTCCAGTCGTTCGGCTCGCCGAGAGGCCATCGCCTGTTCAAACTGCTCATGCGCCTTGAGCGCTTCCTGACTCGCGGTCAGTCGCGCATCACGCACGATGGCCTCCGCTTCCTTCCTGGCTTTGTCTACCCCCGCCTCCTGCCGTGATGCCTCGGCCTGTTTTGCCTGGTGTTTCCTCCACTTAAGCAAAACGTAACAAATCACGGCGCCGCTTAGCACAAGGCCAGCATGCTCCAGAGTATCAACTAACGAGCTCATTCCAAAACCGCGCGCCAGTTACAGCTCGATCCAGCGCGTCGGCGTCAAGATACAGTTCACGTCTGAGTCATGCGGTTCGACGGGCACCTCGGGCACGATTTGTTCCTCGAACGCTACCGCGCACGTCTTTCCGCGCACCGCTGCCAGCAATTGGTCGTAAAACCCTTTGCCCCGGCCAAGCCGGCGGCCATGCAAGTCAAAGGCTACCCCGGGCACCAGGATAAAGTCCAGCCGGTTCAGTGACACCGTTTCACAGTCGGCACGGGGTTCCGGAATGCCGTAATGGCCCCGGGCCAGTTCGCTGGTCACATCCCTCACCTGCCGGGCCAGGTACCTCTGTGTTCCCAGGTCAAACCGAGGCAGGGCGACCACCTTTCCCGCTTTGATCTTATCGACAACCAACGGCCAAACATCCAGTTCGTTTCCGACCGGTGCATAGAAGAGAATGGATTCTGCCCGCCGCCACTGCGACTGCTGCTCTAACAAGGCGCGGGCCTGAGCTGAGGCGTTCCCCCGGTATTCTGCCGACAGCGCGGCCACCCGCGCCGTCACCTCTTCGCGCAACCTTGCTTTCAGCGCCTGTAGGCTTGCCTGCACGAATAAAGATTATGGCGCTTCGTCCCGTGGCGCCCTTGCCATCAGCCGCCACTTCTCCACGCGCTCTTTTATCTTTTTTTCAACTCCCTGATCGCTTGGATCGTAATAACGCTTGACGGCTCCCAGATGGTCCTGCGCGACGAAATGTTCAGGATAATCGTGGGCATACTTGTACCCTTCGCCGTGACCGAGTTGCTCCGCGCCACGATAATGGCCGTCGCGTAAATGTCCCGGCACCGGCAAGGTCCGGCCCGACTCGACATCCTTCATCGCCGCATCGATTGCCACCACAGTGCTATTGCTTTTGGGGGCGGTCGCGATGTAAAGGGTGGCTTCGGCCAGCGGGATCCGTGCTTCGGGCCAGCCGACGAATTCAGCGGCCTGAAACGCCGCGTTGGCCAGGACCAGTGCCATCGGATCAGCCAACCCGACATCCTCCGCCGCGTGAATCACGATTCGCCGCGCAATGAACCGCGGATCCTCCCCGGCATGGATCATCTTCGCCAGCCAATAGAGCGCGGCATCCGGGTCGCTCCCGCGCATAGACTTGATGAAGGCAGAAATGGTGTCGTAATGGGCATCCTCGTCATCATAGACCACCGCCTTTTTCTGGATGCTTTGCTCCGCGGTTGCCAAATCGAGGTGAACGATCCCGTCCGCTGACGGGGCGGTTGTTAGTGAAGCAATTTCCAGCGCGTTCAACGCTTTGCGCGCGTCTCCGTCGGAGAGTTTTGCCAGGTGCCGAAGCGCGGATTCCTCCGCGGCGATCTTCATGAACCCAAGTCCCCGATCGGTATCCGTCAGCGCCCGACGCAGCAGCCCGTAAAGATCCACCTCGCTCAACGGCCGCAACTCAAAAATCTGCGAGCGAGAGACCAACGGGGAATTGACGAAAAAAAACGGATTGTGGGTCGTCGCACCGATGAGCCGGACCACCCCGGCTTCGACATCGGGCAGGAGCACGTCCTGCTGGGCTTTGTTGAAGCGGTGGATTTCATCGATGAACAGGATCGTTGACGCGCCTGTGTTTTCCACCCGGTTTCCCGCCGCTGACAGCACGCGCCGCATGTCGGACACGTTCGATTCCACACCGCTTAGACGCTCGAATTTACTCCGCGTTTGGCGAGCAATGATTTGGGCGAGTGAGGTTTTGCCCGTGCCGGGCGGCCCGTAGAAGATAAGGGACTGGATTCGGTCGGCTTCGATGGCCCGGCGCAACAAATGACCAGGAGCCAGGATGTGGGTTTGACCGACGAATTCGCTTAAATCCCGCGGACGCAGCCGGGCTGCCAAAGGTTGATGCCTTTGCACCTCCCGGCCCGCCGACAGCTCCGGAGCCGCCGTGGAGGCTTCTGGAAAAAGGTCATCGCGCGCCATGCTTTTAACATATCAGCGGCTCCGGCATCTCCCAAACAAAATGCTGGCCGCGCTTTCAAGGTAAAAAAACCCCGCCATTGCCGTGTGTAACAGTTCCTTTGAACTTTTTAGAAACAGAAGGAACCCGCCGGGTTGCTTTCGACTTCCAATAAAGGCCTGTCGGCCACAACCTCGACTAAAGTTCCGTGGATTATTTACTACGGTTCAAGGACATAGTTTCTAATCACGTGCATAGGCAGGGAAAATTGTCATCGGGATTCCAGTCTTGGATTCCCGTTCGCCTGCGGTATTACAAAGAACCGGCGCTTGGTCTCTTCAAACGGCCCGACGTCGCGCGCTTGATGGAGTTATCCTGCACTATTCGCCATGGTTTCTCAAGCACAAATAGTTCCTGCCAGGCGAAAGTTTTGCTTGCGTCAAACCCGGCTTCAGCACATCGCGGATGGGGGGCGAGCCGGTCTGGGAGTGGCACCGCCGCGCTCCACGGCTTTGGCCCGTGGATGTCGCAGCCAGTGTTTGATTCTGGGCAAGAGTTCGTCCGGACTGACCGGTTTCGTGACATATTCATCGGCGCCCGATTCCATCCCGGCGTACCGGGTAAACTCGCTGGTCAGCCCCGTCAACATGATGATTGGAGTGGCGGAAGTATCCTCGCCTCGGCGCAACGCCTCACAAACGGCAAAACCGTCCAACTCAGGAAGAACCAAATCCAATAGGATTAGGTCAGGCGAGACCGAGCGCGCTTTCTTGAGCGCATCCAATCCGTTGGCTGCGGTGCTCACGAGGAAGCCCGCGTGTTTGAAACTCAATCGCAGCAACTCCAGGAGTTCGGTATTGTCTTCTACAATTAGCAGCTTCTTTCGCATAAGTCCTTGGCCCGGCTGTAATAACGGTTTCGGCCGAGCCACAGTATCGCCCTCGTGTCTCTTCACCCGCGTCAATTCTTGAGCAGGATCGATGCCGAAGGAAGAGCCTGCACTTAATCCATTCTTAAGGTTTGTTTGCTATCCTGGCTGCCAAGTGTTGGAGGTCCGAATGGCCTCGGCAGGATTAAGCTGTCGAGGCTGTGGACTTTTCAGGTCTTTTTGCTCGGGCGTTATTCACGGGCACCAGGGCGGTCGGACCTCCACACTTTATTCTGGACACTGCCTCGGTTCATTCTTCAATAGATGGCATGTTTGCAGAAATCCCGACTGGTCCTGTTTCCTGTTCACGCCAAACTCGACGCGAATTTCTTTGCCAGGCAGCATTCGCCCTGGCAGCTACTTCGATCCTGCCCGCAGCGGTTGCCCAAGCCGGCACGGCCGGAAATTCCGCGAGCGACGGTCAGAGGACTCTGGTGGGCTCGAACGTTTATGGCTGGGGCCAATACGCGCAGCGGGATGCGAAAAAGCTGGAGGTTGAGGAAGTTCTCTCTGCGTTGCGCGACACGGGCTACGATTACCTGGAGACGAATTTGGATGTGGGCCGCCCCGACGAAAACGGACGTTTTGCCGATCAACTCAAGGCTAAGGGCCTCAAACCAGTAAGCCTTTACACCGGTGCCAAGCTGCACGACGCTGGCCAGGCCAAGGAGATCGTGGCGAAAGTGCTCACCGCGGCCAAGGTCTGTCAGCAAGCCGGATTTCGTGTGCTTAGCTGTAATGCGGATCCAATCGGCCGGGAGAAAACCGACGAAGAGCTTAAGACCCAGGCGGGTGCTTTGACCGATTTGGGCGAAGGATTGAATGCTTTGGGCATGAGACTCGGCGTGCATCACCATATGCCCGAGATGGCCAATCACGCTCGCGAATTTCACTACAACTTCCAACACACGAAACCTGGAGTGGTTGGCTGGTGCTATGACGTTCACTGGGTCTGGAAAGGGGGTGTCATGCCCCTGGACGCCCTGACGGCCTACGGAGCGAGAGTCGTTACGTGGCACCTTCGGCAAAGTCGCAACGGCGTCTGGTGGGAGGATCTCGACACTGGCGATATCGATTACACTGCCGTGGCCCAGTACGCCAGGGACCATCAACTGGCCCGCCGCTTTTCTGTCGAACTGGCCCTCGAGCCCGGCACCAAAGTCACCCGCTCAGTGGTCGAGAATCACCGTCGCAGCCGCGAGTTTGTTCGCCGAATCTTCGAAGCCTAACCAGCAGGTCACTCTCGTTTCCGGACGTCAGGCTTAGCCGTGTCATTCAGCAAGACCAGAGCTTCACGGATCGTCCAAGGTTGTATTAGGGTTTGGGCTCGTCCCAAACCCAATCGCCCTGCGAAGCGCTCTTTCCGGACGCCCCGCCATGGTCAATTTCATCCCAGCCAACGGAGTAGAGAAGAAAGCCTTCGTCGGTGCGGTGATATTTCAACCGTTCGCCACTAATAATGTCCAGGGGGATTTTATCCACGAACTGCGGGATGAGATCCTCGAGGTTTCCAGGATTTTGGCGATGGACTAGTCGATAGCGTTGCAAGGCACAGGCCAACAATGCCTGGTTGACCATGGTTTGGTTTCTGGCGGTTCTCTGGAAAGCCTTCGCATAGTCCGACAGGAAGACGCGCGCCATATAGGGTCCTGGCGAGAAACCTTCCAGCCAGGCCGAAGTTGTGAGAGAGAGGTCCTCGATTCGTCGCGGTTGCACCAGTCCGTTCGTTGTGTTGACCGCCTCCATAAACCGTTGCTCGATCGAAGCAATCGCCGCCATACTCTGGTAAATCCAGCCTCGAGGCATCAAACGGTCCACGTAATACGCCGGGTCTTTGAGTCTCGACCAGAGGCTCGGATCTGGAGAACCCGGCGAGAAAATGCTCTGAAGGTCGGAGGGTGAGGTAGTCTCAAGCGTTGAACACGCTGAAATCCTTTGGGTATCTACCGCTTCCGCCACCTGGGGGAGCAAATGGATATCGGCGAGTTGGCGCTGCAGTTCCACCAATTGAGCGTCTTGCCAGGCGTCCAACCGCAAGCCGTCGGCGATCGTGCTCGTGTATAGCCCGGTAATGGCAACGTGGATCATCGCCGCGACCAGCGTCATCGGTTTGCCCTCAAGCAGCCGGCGCAAGTCGTGCAGAAGGGTCATCTCGCGTAAGGCTTTATCGGGCTGGCCCTGGAGCAGGTAGCATTGCGCTCGCTGCGACAGCGTCTGAGCCACCGTCCGGAGTGCGACGTAATTTGGGGTTGGGATTCCCCACGGATGCGAGTAGTCGCCCTCTCGGCGCACGCGCGGCCGTTCCACAGCATTCCGTATCAAATCAAGCTCAGGAGTGATTTCGTCGGAGCAAGCAAGGTACTCCGCTGCGCTGCAGGTGGTAGGGTGGCGCAAGAACACATGGAATCGATTGGTCCCCTCTGGCTCGATGCGCAATGAATCATCGCCCAACCATACGGTGGCGAATCGGCCTTTCGGAAAAAGCCCCTCGACTTCCTTCGAGAGCGGTATTTTGCTGGCGAGGACCGCCACCCGAACGGGCGAGATGGGATTGGGCGGCTGAGAAACGAAGGTATAACCCTGCGCCCCGTTCAAGCGGGGACCGGGCATCGCAATCGCCGAAGGCCGCATGACCTGGTGGACCACCCGCCTGAGCGTTTCCGCCTCCGCAGGGTTAATTCCGGGCATCCCCCCGCTTTTCGAGTGCAGCACAATGTCGGCTCCCTCAGCCGGGATGTTGGCGGTCGCGGGTAGGGCTGTTACTTCGGCGACGCGATTGCTGCTGCGAAGCCCGAGGCATTCCGCAATAGCAGAGAATTTGCCCGATAACTCATTGGAGAATCCCGCGGTATGCTCTCTCACAAACCATTCAGCCATTTTTGGCGCTGCGAAGACATTTTCTTGATCGGGAATGGGGGCCGGTATCTGGGCCTCCCAAATCAGGTTGATGCCTTTTGTCTCCAGCTCATGCCGGCATTGCTCCCAGGCTCGTTTGCCACGCCAATTCTCTTCGGTGTAGAGCAGCGCGAGGAGCGTAACGAGGCAAGCCAAGACGAAGAGGCCGCGGCCCAGGACACGCGGGGAGAAAAGCCAGGTCACCAAGCGGTTCAACCACCCCGAACGCTGTTTAATACTGTCTTGCATAAATAAATCCAGCTCAGGCTCTGAGCGTACCGCCCAGGCGTTCGCTCCGGGGGCGGGGCGGGTAGGCTTTAGGGCGCTCGGCCACTGGCACCTTCCATTGACCAACCAAGTCCGCCAGAAGCTGCTGTTCTTCTCGTCTTACGCGAGTCACTTCCGCCGCGGGCCGTGCACCCATCGAAATCAATGCGTATTTGTCGCCAGTGGTGGTCAGGTTGACGGCCAGAAGCACCAGCCAAATCGCGACTAGTCCCGCCCACGCCTCGGGGCGGGGCCACAGAAGGGCTGCTAGCTGAGCCCTGATGCTGAGGAAGTCACGGTTTAGAGCAGTTGCGGCGGGAGTCTGGGTAGATGTATGGCGCAGTTTTTTCGGAGCTCGCGCAGCGGTGAGAATGCCCTGGCGCCAGCCTGGTGGAATCTGCCTCAGGCCCTGGCGCCGAAGTCGTTGTTCAAAGTCGTCCGGGTTCATGATGCGGTTTTCTATCTCATTTGATCTCGTTGTAAAGAGGACGCAGCAGGTGCCGCAATTTGTCTAAACCATAACGGTAACGGCTGGCTGCGGTATTTGGTGGTATCCCCATCAGGTCAGCAATCTGCTCGAAAGTCAGTCCTTCCCACAGCTTCAAATGGACTACGGCGCGCTGCTCTGGGGCTAGTTCACCGAGCGCAGCGGCGAGGGCCTCTCGAAAAGCTCCCTCATCGGTTCCTGCTGCCGGCGCGAAAACAGCCTCGGTTTCTACGCCCCATTTGTCATGGCTTTTCTGGCGAGCGCCGCGTCCGCGGATCTGGTCGATCGCGAGGTTGTGGGCGATGCGAAGAAGAAACGCGCGTTGGTCACGCACTCCCTCAAGCAAGGACGGCCTTTGGGCGAGTCTAATAAACAGCTCCTGCAATAGGTCGTGCGTATCGGCCTCGTTCCGGGTGAGATTGAGGAGGAATGCGAACACAGCTTGAGCGTGGTCATCATATAGGCGCTCGAGCTCGATAGGCGCTGGCATCTGTCTGCTGTTATGACGCGCCGGGAGTCGGGATTTGTCTAGGGAGAATCAGCTTTTCAGCACCCGTAGGTTTTCGTTGCGCCCTTCGGGACCGGTGTGTGAGTCTGGTTCTGCTTGGCTGGCTTTAGTCTCGTGGCGTCCGCGCGGTGCCCTGTATTTACCACCCGCCTCCGATCGCTTTGATCAGTCCGACCGCGGCCACGAGTTCCTCGCCTTGGAGTTGGACTACGGTGCGCTCCAAAGCTAAAGCGGCGCTTTGGGCCGTTGCCACCTCCAGGTAGGTCACGAGCCCGGCTTTGTAGCGGTTGTTGGCGATTTCCAGCGTCCGCCGCGCAGCGGCCAGGGCCGAAGCTTCCGCCGCCAGTTGGGTTTTCAGTTGACGCTCGGCGGCGAGTTGGTCTTCGACGTCCTGGAACGCGGTCAAGACAGTTTGACGGTACGCCGCGACGGTTTCCTCATAGGTCGCCTTCGTAAACGCGAGTTGCGCCCGGTTTCGACCGCCGGTGAAGAGCGGCAATTGCAGCGTCGGGCCGACCGACCACAGCCGGCTGGGCCAGTCCAGCCAACTCGAGGCGCTGACGGACTGGAAACCTGCCAAGCCGTCCAGCCGCACGCGCGGGTAGAACGCGGTTAGAGCCACGCCCACCTGTGCGTTGGCCCCGGCCATCCTCTGCTCAGCCGCCGCGATGTCCGGGCGGCGCTCGAGCAGTTCGCTCGGCACTCCCGGGGGAATCGAGGGAGGCTCATCTTTTTGGTTTGGGTCCGGACCGAGCGCGAAACTGGTCGCAGGCTGTCCGCAGAGGGCCGCTAAAGCATGCAGCAGCCTGAGACGCTGCAGGCGCAGTGCTGGCAGGTCTGCTTCCGCACTTCGGAGCTGGGTTTTCGCCTGCGACACATCAAGGTCGGTGGCAACACCGCCTTTGCGGCGGTTGACGGTGAGGTCCAGCGAGTGCCGATACGTTTCGGTGGTTCGGACGACCACGTCGTATTCCTGGTCCACCGCCCGCAGTGTGAAATAAGCCGTTGCCAGCTCGGCCTGGAGCGACAGTCTGGTTGCTTCCAGATCGTCCGCGCTGGCGGTTGCCGCCGAACGCGCGGCTTCGACCTGGCGGCGCACGCGGCCCCATAAGTCCCACTCCCAACCGGCTTGGAGCGGAAGCGTGAAGGTGTTGTAAGTGTGCGTGAAGTCCGCTGGGCGTCCGTTCACCGGTTGGTTGAAACTGGTGCGCTGACGGTTGTAGCTCGGATCGGTCTCGATCTGAGGGAATAGTTGCGCGCGCGAGACAGCTACCTGGGCGCGGGCTTCGTCGAAGCGAGCCAAGGCCCCCGCCAGTTCCGGGCTATTGGCCAAGGCGAGGGTTTCTAATCGGTCCAGTTCACCATCCCCAAACACCTGCCACCACGTGCCGCGGGGCAGATGGGCCGCTGGCGAGGCAGGCTTCCATTCGCTGGCATTGGTTTGCGTGGCCTCTGAATAGCTTGCGGGGACAGAATTTGTGCCGAGCGGCGCGGGACGGTGGTAGTCCGGTCCGACCTTGCAGCCGGTCAAGAACAGGGCAACCGACCATGAGCAAGCCCAAGTCCTCGAGATCAGGCCTCGTCCGGGAGAGCGGCGCTCCGTGCCCGGCTCCGTAATACGATTGCAACGCATGAACTTTTTAACCCTGCGTGCAGTTACTTTTCAGTCAGTGCCTTCGGAGCCGCTTCCGCTACCCGGACGACTGCGCCGCCCACGAGCGAATCCGCCGGATTAAGGATGACGCGGTCACTTGGGCTCACTCCCCCGAGGATTTCGATCGTGGCACCAAAGTCGCGGCCGAGCGTGACGCTATGCAATTCGACCTTTCCGTCGCTCCCGACTACTCCCACCTGCGGCCCTTCGGAGCGGAAGAGCAGGGTGTTGGAGGGCAAGGTCAAGGCCATGTCCACGTTCGCCTCCGGAAATCGGACTTGCGCGTAGGTTCCGGCGAGGATCTCGTTCCGGGGATTGTCCACGTCCAACTCGGTGAGCAAGGTGCGCGAGTCGGCGCTCATCGCGCCGGAGGTGCGCACAACTTTCGCCGGAAACACCCGGCCGGGGAGCTCGGGAATCGTGAGCTCGGCCACCTGGCCCGGAGTCACCGCCCGGGCCGCCGCCTGCGGCACGTGCACGAAAATGCGCAAGGTGCTGGTTTGCGCCAGGTGGAATAGTTCCTTACCGCTGCTCGCCATGATCAATTGGCCGATGTCAGTTCCGCGCGCAGTAATGGTCCCTGAAAAGGGCGCTTTGACGCGGGAGAAAGATTGCAGCTCTTCCAGCCGCCGGACCGCGGCCCGCGCCGCGGCGACGTTCGCCGATTTGAGCTCGAAGTCAGCGTTTTTTTCCGCAGCCTCCTGCTCGCTCACGCTGGCGGTCTTGAGTAAATCGGTCCATCGCTCGGTGGTGATTTTGGCCAGCGCCAGCGCGGCTTCGGCCTGGGCGAGCTCGGCTTTGGAGCGCACCAGTTCCTGGCGGAGTTCGGGGGCGTCGATTTCAGCCAGCAGATCGCCTTCTTTGACCTGGCCGCCGATGTCCACAGACCAATTGGTCAGGTAGCCGCTCGAGCGCGCATAGATGGGCGCGTCGAGGAAAGGCTTCACTTCGGCGGGCAGGGTCAGGCCGGCGGCGGCCTTGCCCGGTTGAGCCGAAACGACCGCAACCGTTTGCCGCGCCAACTCCCGCGTTTCCGCTCGCAACTCCGTGCGCTGCCGCCAGCGTGGCCAGAGCCCAGCGATCGCGCCCACAATCACCAAAATGACCGCAACGACGGCGGCTTGGTGCAGCTTAGCTCCCGATCTTGCGGCCGCCTGGGAGATTGAGGCTGCCGCCTGCGACGACTCAGCCGGTTTCATCAGTGTTTCGTTCATCACATTATTAAGAAGATCTCGTGAAGTTGTCAGCTCATTGATGCTCAGGCGCCCGCGAGATTCGGGTCAGCGCCGCCGGGCCTTGAAAGGACGGACGAATCGCTGGTGGCCGGAGCATGCCGGTGCAACAGACTAAAGACCACCGGCACAAAGAACAGAGTCGCCAGCGTGGCGAGCACCAGCCCTCCAATGACCGCCCGGCCGAGCGGAGCGTTTTGCTCGCCACCCTCGCCCACCGAAAGCGCCATGGGGAGCATGCCGATCACC
Source organism: Limisphaerales bacterium (assembly GCA_025356925.1). Lineage (GTDB taxonomy): Bacteria > Verrucomicrobiota > Verrucomicrobiia > Limisphaerales > UBA8199 > JANXQE01. Next base: position 18,564 of record JANXQE010000096.1, read on the forward strand.
ATAGCCGCGGCAGTCATAAGCACTGGGCGCAGCCGGCTAACCCCAGCGTCCCACGCAGCCATGAGCGGGTCCTCCCCGCGCTGTAGCGCCGCGCGGGCGAAGGTGACCACTAGCACCGAGTTGGCCGTGGCCACCCCCAGGCTCATGATCGCGCCCATCAAGGCAGGCACGCTGAGCGTGGTCAGGGTGATGTGCAACGCCCAGGCCACGCCGGCCAGCGCTCCGGGCAACGCCGTGATGATAATGAATGGGTCGAGCCAGTTTTGGAAGTTCACCACCAACAACAAGTAGATCAGCACCATCGCCATCACCAGTCCAACGCCCAGTCCGGCAAAGCTCGAATGCATCGTTTCAGCCTGACCGCGGAGCATGATGAAACTTCCCTTTGGCAGCTCCGTTTCGGCTTGTGCGATCAGGGGTTTCAAATCGCGGAGCACGCCGCCGAGGTCGCGGCCGCTGACTCCGCCGAAAACGTCGATGACCGGCATGATATTATAGTGTGAAATGACCGGAGGTCCGGTAGTCCGGTGGAGAGTGGCGAGGTTGGCGAGTAACTGGACGTCGCCTTGTCCGGGCGCGCTGGCGTTGACCGGAATCGCATTCAACGCCGAGAGCGAATCCATGCGGTGCTCCGGCACGCGGATGTTCACCAGGTATTGGACGCCGTTGGCGGGGTTCATCCAATAAACCGGTTGTACCTGGCCGCTGCCACTCAGGCTGAGCAGCACTGAATTGGCCACGTCACGTTCCGTCAGGCCCATTTCCGAGGCTTTGGTCCTGTCAATTGCGAAATCCAGCTTGGGAAGGTCACCGGGCTGCTGGACGCGGACATCCACCGCGCCGGGTACTTGCCGGATCTTATCGGCGATGCGGGCCGCGATTTCCCGGTTCTTCGCCTGGTCGCGGCCCACTAACTGAACGTCAAAGGGGGCCGGCAGTCCGAAGTTGATCGATTGGCTCACGATGTCGGCGGGCAAAAAGTAGAAAATCGTGCCCGGGAACCCTCTCGACAAACGGAGGCGCAACCGCTTGACGTACTCCTGCGTGGGGTGGTGTTCGGATTTCAGCGAGACCAGGATGTCGGCATCGCCGGTGCCCACCAGGCCGCTGTCATTGTAGGTGAGATTGAGGCTTGATGCCGGTATGCCGATGTTGTCCAACATGCCCCGAAATTCCTCCGCGGGGAGCTCGCGCCGGATTTCCGCTTCGACCTCATCCACCAGCTTGGCGGTTTCTTCGATGCGGGTTCCGCTGCGCGCCCGGAGGTGCAGCCGAAATTGCCCCGCGTCCACTGCCGGAAAAAAATCCTGACCTAGCTGCGGGACCAGGGCCAGCGACCCGAGGCAGAATGCCAGGAACACCACCGCGAACGCTCCCCGATGATGCAACACAGCTCCCAGGAGAAGGCGATAGCTATCGCAAAAATGGTCAAATCCGCGCTCGAAACCGGTCTGGATCGCGGCAAAGGGGCGCAGCCACCAGGCGGGCGCCGGGGCGGAGTCGTGGCCGGCGTAATGTTGGACGTTGCGATAGAACCACATCACCAGGGTCGGTACGAGCGTGCGCGAAATGACATAACTGGCCAGCATGGCAAATACGACCGCTTGCGCCAGCGGCACAAACAGGTAATGGGCGACGCCGGTCAGAAAGAACATCGGAACAAACACGATGCAGATGCAGAGGGTCGAAACGAACGCGGGCATGGCGATCTCCTGGGCGCCATCCAGGATGGAATCCTTCAAAGGCTTTCCGGTCGCCATGTGTCGATGGATGTTCTCGATGGCGACGGTCGCGTCGTCTACGAGGATCCCGACGGCCAGGGCCAGGCCGCCCAGGGTCATCAAGTTGATGGTTTCCCCCAGCCCACTCAGGATCGCGAGGGAAGTCAGCACCGACAGCGGGATCGACAGGGCGATGATCAGGGTGCTGCGCCAGGACCCCAGGAACAGTAGAATCATCAGCGCGGTGAGCGCGGCCGCGATGATCCCTTCCCGCACGACCCCGGTGATGGCCGACCGCACGAAGACGGATTGATCCGAGAACTCCTTCATGTCCAGGTCCGGCGGGACCCCGCTCAGAACCCTGGGCAGGGCCTTTTTGATGCCCGCGACCACGTCGAGCGTGGAGGCGGAGCCGGTTTTGTACACCGTCAGGAGGGCCCCGCGCAGGCCTTCGTTGCGCACCACGTTTTGCTGCGGCTGATAGCCATCCCTGACCTGGGCGACGTCACCCAGGTGAATGACGGCGCCATCGACTGTCTTGAGCGGTAGTTCACTCAGTTCCGACATCACCTTCGGGCTGGTGTTCAGCTCGACCGGGTACTCCGTGCCGCCGATTTTGGCGGTGCCGCTGGGGAAAATTAGATTTTGCGCGTTCACGGCGTTGATGACGTCCACGGGCGCCAGGTTTTTGGCCTTCAAGGCCGCGAGGTCGAGGTCGACCGAGACCAACCGGGTTTTGCCTCCATACGGCCAGGGCATGGCGGCGCCGCGCACGGTGGCCAGGCCGACCCGGATTTGGTTGGCGCTCAAGTCGAAAATCTCCTGCTCCGATAGTTTCGCGCTGCTGATGCTGTACTGCAGGATGGGAACGGTGGACGCGCTGTAACGAATGATGAGAGGTGGCGTCGTTCCGGGAGGCAGGGAGCGAATGATCGTCTGTGAGATCGCAGTGACCTGGGCGACGCCTGCGTCAACCGAAGTGCCTTCGCGAAAGAACACTTTGATCACCCCGATGCCATTGTAGGCGTTGGACTCGAGGTGCTCGATGTCGTTAACGGTCGTTGTAAGGGACCGTTCCTGGTTGTAGTTGAAGCGCTGCTCGATTTCCTGTGCGTCCAGGCCGGTGTAAGTCCAGACGATGCTCACCACCGGGATGTTGATGGAGGGAAAAATGTCGGTCGGCGTTCGCAGCAGCACAAAGGGCGTCAGCAATAAAAGCACGAGCGCGGCCACGACGAAGGTGTAAGGCCGGCGCAGGGCGAGGCGAACGATCCACATGGAGGAGCATTAATGCCACAGGGCGCGCGCCGGGGCCAATACTAGTTTGCCGCGGCATTGATATGCAATTAGTATCAATGCATGGAACTGCGACATGTCCGCTATTTCGTGGCGGTGGCCGAGGAACTGAGCTTCCGCGGCGCGGCCGAAAAGCTTCACATGGCTCAACCGCCATTGAGCGCTCAAATCAAAGCACTGGAGGAGGAACTGCGGGTGCGGTTGCTCGAGCGCACCACCCGCTCCGTGCGGTTGACCCATGCCGGTCGCGTCTTCCTGGAAGAGGCGCGGGCGGTGCTGGCCGCCTCGGCCCAGGCGGAGCAGCGAGCCCGCGACGCGGCGCAGGGTCTCGCCGGCACGTTGCGAGTGGGCATCATCGCCCCGGTGGCCGGGGCGTGGTTGGCTGGCATCCTCCGCCGCTTCCGGCAACGGTTTCCCGGCGTGCAACTGTCACTCTTCGACCTGACCAGCACCGAGCAGCTACGCCGCCTTCACGCGCGGGAACTGGATGCGGGCCTGCTCCGGCCGCCCATCGGCTTGCCCGAGCTGGACTATAAGTTTGTGGGTGAGTCACGCCAGGTGCTGGCCGTGCCGGCCGGGCATCGGCTGGCAAGAAAGAAGCGCCTGGAATGGAAAGACTTCCACGATGAGGAGTTGGTGTTGATCCACCCCAGCGCCCAGCATGGCTTTTATGATCCTTTTTTTGCCGCGTGCGCCAAAGCGGGTGCCCGCCTGCGTCCGGTCCAGTACGCTAATGATATCCAAACAAAGATGTGGTTAATCTCCGCCGGATTCGGCATCGCTCCAACCACGGCCACACTGGGTGAAGTGAAACGGCCGGGCCTGGTGTTCCGCGCGCTCCCCGCCGGCCTGCCTCCGGTTCAGACGGTGCTGGCCTGGCGCCGTGGGGATCCCTCTCCCGTGCTCGAGCACTTCTGCAAAGGGTTCGAGCCTTTTATGTCATTATCGATTTTGTGAGCCTCTTCTTTCTTTCGAAATGCTCGACCGATCATCGCTCACGAAGTTCAGTTCATACCGGTGACCTTCTCGTGACGCTTCCCCGAGCGATCGACAGCGACCCGGCTCGCGACTAACCACCTTCACTTCGAATGTGATGGGCTGCCGCTTCGTCTAAATCGCAAGAAATTTCGATGGGTTCTCAAACGCGCCACCCCGTGGAGTGAAATCAGAAATATGATACCCCTAAAACCTGCCCGACACCTTCGAAGTGCCATTTTGCTCGTTTTTGTCTGGGCCGGTCTGCCGACCCGGGCCGCGGAGGGGGCCGGGGTCTCGAGCACTGGAAACTCGGGCGGGAGCTTGAACGTCGCTGAGGGCTCCTGGGCGTTCCAGCCGGCGCGAGACGAGTTCAGTTCCGAAGCGCTGCTCGATCTGCGCGGTCTGAATGAGAAGTTCGCGGGCGAGCATGGGTTCGTGGTGCGCTCGAAGGACGGCAATGATTTCGCTTTGAGTGACGGAACGCCCGCCCGGTTCTGGGCCGTGAACGACGGCGCTTTTGACAAGAATCCTGCCCGACACGCCCGCTTCCTGGCCAAGCGCGGGGTCAACATGGTTCGCTTCCACTGCAACATCACGCCGACAGGTGAGGATCTGATGAGCATCGACCAAACCGATCGTGACCATGTTTGGAAAGGCGTTGCCGCGATGAAGAAGGAAGGCATTTATGTGACCTATTCGCCCTACTGGGCCGGGCCGGCTCGGGTGAAGCCGTCGATGGGCGTTCTTGACACTGGCGGGGCTGGGAATTGGGGCCTGCTGTTCTTCGACCCGAAGCTTCAGGCAGCCTATAAACACTGGCTGAGGTTGGTGTTCACCGAGACGAATTCCTATACGGGAATCCCGTTGGCGCAGGACCCGGCTCTGGCGATCATCGAGATCCAAAACGAAGACTCGCTCCTTTTCTGGACGAGCCAGGCGATCAAAGGTTCGGCCAAGACGGAGCTGCGCCGTCAGTTTGGCGCATGCCTGGTGACCAAGTATGGCTCACTGGAAAAGGCCAAGCAGGCCTGGAGCGGCGCTGCTCCCACGCCCGACCAGGATGAAGCTGACGATTTCGCTCGCGGCGAGGCGGCCTTGTACACCATCTGGGAGTTGACCCAGCATCGGGGCGGCGAGGGACAGCAACACCGATGTGCTGACCAGATGCAATTCTTTGCTGAGACCATGTACCAATTTAATCATATGGTGGGCGACTATCTGAAAAAGGAACTGGGGTGCAAACAGCTTGTCAATGCCGGCAACTGGCGTACCGCCGATAACGTAACGATGCTCGACGCAGAACGTTGGTCGTACACCGCCAACGACGTGATGGCGGTGAACCGATACTACAGCGGCGCCCACGAAGGGCAAAACAATGGGTGGGCAATCGTGAACGGCGACCGTTTCACCGACGAGTCGGTCATGCTGCTGCCCCGGGAATTTCCACTCACGCTCAAGCAAGTCGATGGGTTCCCGATGTTAATTACCGAAAGCTCGTGGGTCCCCCCGCTCGGCTATCAATCAGAAGGTCCCTTTCTCGTCGCCGCGTATCAATCGCTTACCGGTATCGACGCCTTCTACTGGTTTGCCACCGGCGAGGAGGATTGGCGTCAGCCTGGCTCTGCCAATGGCTTCATGCCTTCCGAAGGCAAATGGGTGTGCGCCACGCCGATGCTGATGGGTCAATGGCCGGCAGCCGCCTTGATGTACCGGCGTGGCTATGTGAAAAAGGGCGAACCGGTGGTTTATGAACAGCGTGCTCTGGAGGACCTGTGGCACCGCCGGATGCCCATCATTGCCGAGGACTCCGGTTACGATCCAAATCGCGACCAGGCCCGGACCGCCAAGGCGTCGAACGTCAAAGACGGCATTAACCCGTTGGCGTACCTGGTCGGGCCTGTCGTTGTAAAATACGGAGGCGATCCTGCTCAGAGCCAGGTTGCTGAACTCGGCGAGTTCGTTCGCGAAGACAAAAAACTGATCCGGTCAAACACTGGCGAGTTGGAGCTCGATTACTGAAAAGGCCGATGCGCGTTGAATTCTCCCAAGGCTCAGGGAGTGGCCGGCTGTCTCAAGCAAGGTGGCCTCTTTAAACTTGCGGACGTCGAGATCCAATCCAGCGATGATTATGCGACTGTGCTGGTCGTGTCGATGGATGACAAACCGCTTAAGGATTCAGCCCAGATCCTTGTGCAGGTCGGAACCACCGAGCGCCCATCGGGTTGGAAGACCAAGCCCGCCCAGGTCAGTGGTCGTCCGGGGGAAGAGGTCGTCAGCTTTGGACATGCGCCTTGGATGATCGTCGGGAGCCATGTCTCACTCTCGATGGCCAACTCCAGAATTTCCAGAGCGCGCAGTCTCGACCCGAATGGCGTGCCTGTAAAAGATCTCCTCCTGGAAAGCGCCGCAGGCCGCAAGCGATTCGAGTTCCCCAGGGATGCTCTCTACGTCGTGTTGCAATGATTCCCAGTAACACTCGGAGAAACCAGCGGCGGATTTGTGAGGTTCGATGAACGCCCGA
>JANXQE010000117.1 GCA_025356925.1 Limisphaerales bacterium
GCGACACGAACCGGACGAGGACCGCGACTCCGCCGAGCTTGGGAAGGGAGGCGATTAAACTCGCGGTTTCGTTGGCGGCGCCTTGGTAGACATCGGGCGTCCAGAAATGGAACGGGAAGATAGCCAGCTTGTAATATAAGCCGCACAGCATCATGGCGAGCCCGGTGATCGCCACGGGCGAGTGGCTGATCGGCTGGAGCCTGGGCAGCATAGTGGTAAGAGAGGTCGTACCCGTAAGTCCGAAGAGGTAGCTCATCCCAAAGAACATTATGCCGTTGGCCGCTACTCCGAACATGATGTATTTGATGGCCGATTCCATCTGACTGCGATGTCCCTCGCGTTCACGACGCATGGGAATAAGCAGGTATAAAGGAAAGGCCGAGACCTCCAGCGCGATCACCAGCGTGATGAGGTCAACACAACTGACCAGCATCACCAGACCTGCGACGCTGACGGAGAGGAACAAGTAATATTCCGGCTTAACCTCGGCGCGGACGTCCTCGAGGTTGCCGCTCAGCAGGAGGATTAGGCCCAATCCGCAAGCGAAGACCAGCTTGAGTGCCTGGGAAAAGAGATCGACGCGGTAGGCGCCGTCGAAGAGCGCACCCTGTTGGCCAAGACAGAGCACCGAGGCCAGGATAGCTGCCACCGCAGTGGCCAGAGCAACCCGTTTGGCTAGCTTCGTCCGAGATTCACCGAGCGCAACAAAAAACAAAGCCAGCGCGCCGAGGAGCAGAACCAACTCGGGGAGGAAGGTGAGTAAGTGGAACGTGCTCATGCGCGGAGAGGGGGGAAACCCGAAGGCCGAAGGCCGAAGGTCGAAACCCGAAAGGCAACTGCCGACGACGCAACTATCCTGGATTGGCAGCGTCGAAGTCCTCTGCACACCCTAGCTCCGAGAAGCACCAAAAGTGTGGTTAGCGGGTTGGTACAGATACATCCAATTGAAAAACACCTCGCCCCCGCCCTCGGGACTCGGGTTTCGGGCTTCGGCCTTCTTTCGGGTTTCGGGTTTCGGCCTTCGGCCTTCGGATTTTATTTAGCGATAGCATAAGCCGCCGCTGGTTGATGGGTTTGTTCCAGGAGGTGTTCGACGCTGGCATGCATTACGCGGGTAAAGGGCGAAGGATTCAGGCCAATCCAGAGGACAAAAACCAGCAACGGCACCAGCATGGCCACTTCACGGAATCCCAGGTCCCGCAGGAGCGAGTGGTCCGGGTTGCGGGTGCCGCCATAGGCCAGTTTTTGCAGCATGCGCAGCATGTACGCCGCGGCCAGGATGACCCCTGGCACCAGGCACACGATGAGGATTTGCGAAACCGCGGCGCTGCCGCTCAGGATGGCGGAGAATCCGCCGCTCATGACTAAGAATTCGCCGATAAAGCTGTTGGTGCCGGGGAAGGCCAGGGAGGACAGGGCAAAGACCCCGGCGAACAGGGCGAAGATGGGCATTACTTTGCCCATGCCGGCGGCCTGGGCCAGGTCGCGGCTGTGGAGCCGCTCGTAAATAATCCCCACCACGAGGAACAGAGCACCCGTGGTGATGCCGTGGTTAATCATCACGAGCATGGCCCCTTCGAGACCGGCTTTGTTCAAGGCGAAGATCCCAAACGTGGCGAAGCCCATGTGCGCCACGCTGGAATAGGCCACCAGCTTCTTCAGATCCGTCTGGCCGAGCGCGGTGAAGCCGCCATAAACGATCGCGACGACCGAGAGCCACAGGATGAACGGAGTGAAGAGTTGGGTGGCGTAGGGCGCCATCGGGAGCGAGAATCGCAGGAAACCGTAAGTGCCCATCTTCAACAGGACGCTGGCCAGCAGCACGCTCCCGGCCGTGGGGGCTTCCACATGCGCGGCCGGCAGCCAGGTATGGAAGGGAAACATCGGCACTTTGATCGCGAACGAGATAAAAAATGCGAGAAAGATCCAGAATTGAAAATCATGCGAGAACGACTGGCCCATCATCTCCGGAATGCTGAAGCTCCCCACCTTGAGATAAAGCGCGACAATCGCCACGAGAAGAAACACCGAGCCGGACATGGTATAGATAAAGAATTTCAAAGAAGCATAAATCTTGCGTGGGCCGCCCCAGATGCCGATGAGCAGCGCCATCGGGATGAGCATTGCTTCCCAAAAACAGAAAAACAGGATCAGGTCCAAGGCACAGAACACGCCGATCATCGCCGTCTCCATCACCAGCAGACAGATCATGAACTCCCGGACCCGCGTTTGGATGTAGCGCCACGAGGCCAGCACGCACAGGGGCATCATCAAGGTTGTCAGCAGCACCAACAGCAGGCTGATGCCATCCACACCGACTGCGTATTGAATCTTGAAGGCTGGGATCCACGACAAGGTCTCCTTGAACTGAAAATCCGGGGTCGCCAAATCGAATCGGAAGTAAAGCGGGAGCGAGAACACCCCCAGCGCGAAGGTGACCGCGAGCGTCCACCACCGGAGGAGGTCTTCCCGCTTGATGAAGCACATGACCGCGGCAGCGGCGAGCGGCCCGCAAATCAGCACGCTCAAAACGATTTGGTTGTAGCTGAGGTTCATCATCGGTAGGAATAAATGACAAACGCCACAATCAGGAGGGCCGCCACGGCGAAAGCGAAGGCGAGATTCTCCTGCATCTGGCCTCTTTGGGCGAAGCGGAGCCGGCGGCCGATTCCGCGCACACCCTGAGCGATCCCATCCACGAACCCATCGATAACCCCGTTGTCGAACAGGCTGGCGAGGCGCGCGGTTTTCATCAAGGGGACCAAACCGGCCACGCGGTAGAGTTCACCAACCATGGTATCGGTTGCCTGGACTGGTTTGCGCGCGAACCACAGAAAAGCGCGCCCGCCCTTGCGATAAAACCAGTCGAGGTCCAGGCTGATTTTGGGTTCGGGCCGCAATTTCTTGAGCAACAGGAAGAAACCGACTCCGGTAAACAGCAGGATCTGCAACGTTTCCGAGATGTGGTAAGCGGTATAGGGCTGATAATCGACCGTGTAAGGCAGCATTTTGTAAAGATACGGCGTGTAGCAGCCGATAAAAATGCACAGGCCGGCGGCGATTGCCATCGCCACAGTCATGTTGATGGGTGGCTCTGCGGCGCGCTTCCAAGCCTCCGGTTTCGGCTGGTTTTTCCCAAACCAGATAAAATACGGGACCTTGAGACCGGTGTGGAGGAACGTTCCGGCTGAGGCGAGGAGCAGGAGAAATCCGACCCAGTACTTATGCTCCTCAAAGCCTGCGGTGACAATCATCGATTTACTGACAAAACCACTGAACAGCGGGAACGCCGAGATCGACAGTCCTCCAATCAAAGTGAAGACAAAGGTCCAGGGCATTTTTTTCCAGAGGCCGCCTAACTCGGTGAACTTGCTCTCGCCAGTCATGTGCAACACCGCCCCGCAGCCCATGAACAGCAGGCCTTTGTAAAGGATGTGAGCGAAGGCGTGGGCGCAGGCCCCGTTAATGGCCATGGCCGTCCCCAATCCGACTCCGGCTACCATGTAGCCAACCTGGCTGATGATGTGATACGCCAGGAGCCGTCGGCAGTCGTTCTCGAGCACGGCATAGACCACGCCGTACAGGGCCATGATCACTCCCAGCGGCACCAGGATTTCCATCCCCGCAAAACCGCGGCACAGAGCATAAACGGCGGTTTTGGTGGTGAACGCGCACATGAACACCGAGCCGTTGAACGTCGCCGCCCCGTAAGCGTCCGGAAGCCAGGCATGGAACGGCGGCACGGCGGCGTTCAGCAGGAAGCCGATCAGGATCAGATCGATGGCGACGGTCGGGTGATGCACGTCCAGGGCGTTGAAGGACCAGCTCCCCTGGGCTCGACAATGGAGGACCATCCCCGCCAACAACGCCAGTCCGCCCGCAACATGCACGAGCAAGTAACGCAAGCCGGCACTCAACGACTCGGGCCTCCCTCGGAACCAGATCAGGAACACCGAAGAGAAGGCCATCACTTCCCAGAACAGAAATAAGGTGATGAAATCGCCGGCGTAGATGGCCCCAATCGAGCCGGCGACGTAAACCCATGCCGCAATATGCTGCGTGTTTTCTTTGACGTGCAATCCGTAGAGCGTGCCCAGGATGCACATCAAACTCATGATGTAGCCGAAAACGAGGCTGAGTTTGTCAACTCGTCCAAAGGTCAACCCCCAGTCGAGAAACTGCACATGACCAAAAACGCCGACGCTGAGGTTCAGCGTGCGCGCGAAGACCAGGACTGGAATCAGGAGGAGGTAAGCCTTCTTCAGCTTTGCGGGCACCAGCGGAAGCAGCAGCGCGCCCAGCAGGAGTATCAATGCGGGATGGAGCCAAAAGCTACTCATCGTAGTAATCCTCCCGCGTCATGATCCCCGCGTGGCCAAACCATTTGGACGCAATGATGATGCAGACGCACCCGAGGAAGCCGAAGATCGACCAAAACGCCGGCAGCCGCTCGACGGCGGTGTGGGCGTGTTGCTTGTCCACCAGGAGAGCATCCACGACGATCAGGAGCCCCAGGAGGCCGAAGCAGATTCGAACCACGGCCTTTAACCGGTTGCGTAGAAACCCGATGAGCTGGACTAGTTTCATGTGAAGAGGTGTTGAACGAAGCGCATGAAAAATGCCGGGTAAAGTCCAATGAGGACCGAGATGATGGCGGTAATGCTCAGGGGAATGACCATCGCGGGATGGGCTTCGGCATAATTGTGCTTGAGGTCGGCCGCTGATTGCTTGCCGAAGAACCCTTGATAAATCACGGGAGCGAAATAGGCGGCGTTGAGCAGGGTGCTGATCAAGAGCACGATCATGATGCCGATCGAGCCGGCATCCCAGGCGCCGTTGACCAGGTACCATTTGGTGACGAACCCCGCGACCGGCGGGGCGCCGATCATGCTTAACGAGGCCAGCGCGAATGCGCCGAACGTGAGGGGCATCGCGCGTCCCAGGCCGCTCATCTCGGAAATGTTTTTCTTATGCGTGACGACGTAGATCGCGCCCGCACAGAAGAAC
>JANXQE010000128.1 GCA_025356925.1 Limisphaerales bacterium
GATTTTAACACCAAATCCAACCTTTCCTCGGCCCGCCAGGCCGAACCCCTTGCTGCTGGCGACTCCGGTTCGCGTCCAGCTTTCATTTCTGAGCCAGCGGCCCGGAGCGCCAGACCGAGATCGTTCGGTGAAACGATGAACAAGTGGCAGATCATCTGTCCAGTTACCGCGATTGTCCTGGTCGCGATTTTTGGTTTCGCGGGGCAGGGACGGCGTGAACATCGTGCTTACGTGCTTGCGCAAACGCGGGGAGCCTTTCAGAGCCCACCGGGGACGATCGGCTCGCGCTGAGTTTGACGCCGAGGTTCTCGTGCTGCTGCGGCGTCTCCTCGGGATTCCACACGACGCTTGCCGGGAGAGCGCACTCCACGGCATCAGCGAATGGTCGACCTACTACCCCCAGGTTCAGGAGACTGTGGACCAATTTCTCCGGGTGACAACGCATCTGCGGCCAGAACTTGTTTCGTATGCACGTGGTTTACTGAGATGCGTACCTGCTCTCCCGGCCCTTTGCTCGTAACCAGGCGGAAATTTATTCGCGCCATCCACTGGAGAGAAGTTGCGCCGGTTCATTGCCGACAACGGTATCAAGGTGCTAAATGTCGCAGGGTCGCGAGCGAGCAAGGAGCCGCAGGTATACGGATTCCTGAAGGAAGTACTCGACAAGGTCCTTGACGTATGAACACGGTAACCGCGCCATGAGCACCGCGGTCCAGTATCGTAGGCTTAGTGATTTCGAGGTTGAGGACGCTTCGGCACTGGCGTTGCGTGTTTTTGACGAGTTCGTCGCGACTCAATTTTCTGATGAAGGGCAGCAAGAATTTCACCGTTACGCCTCCCCAAACGCCATCAGAGAGCGCAACCGTGCTGGCTGTCTGACATTCGCTGCCCAGCGGGATGGTCGGCTCGTCGGTATGCTTCACCTGAGAGATGGTGAACACATCGCGATGCTTTTCGTGGAAAGGGACAGCCAGCGACAAGGTATTGGTCGAAGCCTGATTGGGGCTGCGACGGAATACGTGCGGGCTCGCCAACCGCCTGTCCGAGTTCTGACAGTCGCCTCGACTCCTAATGCCATCGAAGCTTATCGAAAACTCGGGTTTGTATCAGTCGGTAGTGAGCAAGTGCTCAAAGGGATTCGTTTTGTCTCAATGATGCGTGAAATTGGGGCCTCACGTCCGCCCCGGCCATGACCCCACCGCTTGAACCGCCCGACAGCCTGCACCTTAAAGCCGCTGAGGGTTGGGTTGGTCTTGCGGCATTGTTCTTACGGCCGGCTCCAAAAGCCAACATATGATCGGGCGCAACCTGCTTGGCGTTGGCTTGGACGAAGGCAACTTCCGGTTGGAGGCTGAGCCGGATCTTAGCGCGCATCAGCTCTACCAGGCCGCCTGTTGAGCGTTTAAGCGGGAACGATCTGGACTTGGAACCTCGATGAATGCCGTTTGCAGCGAAAAAGCTGGATGTGCCCGAACGTCCTGGGCCTGCGATTTAGCTCCGCCCGGATTTGGTTCTCATAGGCCGGAGCAATGCAGCATCCAAAGATAATTTCGCGGATCGCGTCTCCGTCAATGTTCAAAAAATAATGGCGCTTCCCATCTGCTCCGGCTGGTGGACAAAGCAGTTCGCGCAAACGGTAAATCCGGCGATACTCCTGCTCGTATTTCCAGATGGCGCTTTTGGTGGACATCACCCCTTTCATCTGCTTGTACATCCTTTTGCTGTGCTATTCTACATTATGTTGTGTATCCTTTGCGGTCTCCAACCAGCTTGCTCTTGTTGGGGCTGGTGGCGACGCATCCAACCGGCCATACCCTGTGCCAGCCAGAAAACCAGGCTCAAGGGTTCACTCTCAAGAACAGGGCAGCCCTTCAATACATGGCGCCGCAGCGTTTCATAACGCTCGATCCAAGTGGCCGACGGCGTGATGGGCAGAATCATGGCGGCGTCTGACGCCCCCTTTTTGCCCCGGATTTTGAGGCCTTCTCAATGGTGCGCGGGTGCAGCTTTACCTTGAATCTTTGCAGAATCCGGCGTGCCAGTTCGCGCGCTCCCAGTTCCGGCTCCGCCGCCATCAACTGGCGCAAATGCTGGCGCACCTCCTCCGTGAGCTTGCTGGGATTTTTGGGTCCCGGCTTGTCCCGCATCAGTCCGTCGAAACCTTGCTGCTGAAAGTCATCGTGTGCGCGATAAATCGTTGGGCGAGAAAGGCCAAACTCGTCGGCCGCTCGTGTGATGGAATAACCCTCATGTTTCAATTACGACAAGGACGTGTTCAACGGCGACATCGGCCAGATTGCGAAGATTGACCTGGTCGAGCGTGAGGTTGTTATCCGGTTCGACCAGCGCGAGGTCGTTTACGATTTCGGTGAACTGGATGAAGTTTCACTGGCCTTTGCAATCACCATCCACAAGTCACAAGGGTCAGAGTTTCCGGTCGTGGTGATTCCTCTGGCAACGCAGCATTACTTGTTACTACAGCGCAACCTGGTTTACACCGGCATTACTCGGGGCAAAAAGCTGGTGGTGTTGAATGGCCAGCGGAAGGCGCTGGCGATTGCGGTGAAGAACAACCGAACGGAGAACAGGTTCTCGGAGTTGTTATCCCGATTGGAGGCTTCTACTCAGTGAGGATTACGGCCCAGCAGGGGGATTCCCCATTCCTTGCTGGTTGACCGCGGACTCGCATTTCTGCTCTCATGGGATACAGATGAGACCGGCGATTATCGACGAGTTCACTAAGCTCAAGGTGTCGAGGCAGCGCAAGTATCAGTTGAGGATGCAGCGGGATAAGCGGTGCACCGAATGCGGCCAGCCTGCGGTGCGAGGCGCACGTTGTTTAAAGCACCTCGTTCAGTCCAGAGAGCGGCAGAGGAAAAAATTCGGGCTTAAGCGCAGGTATCTCGCCACGCTCAGTTACGTCCTAGAAGGGAAGACCTCGAACGTAAACCAGTAGGGCTCGTAGAGGCGTTGCGCCATGACAGCATCCCGTTGGCAACGCAAGATTACCTGCTGTTGCAGCGCAAGCTGGTTTACGCTGGCCCGAAAGGTATGCTCAGGCCACCAAATCGGCATTGGCAAGGACCATTTGAACCTGTACGTGGCGAATTGATATTCAAGCGGCGACTGGCAACTCAAACAACCCCGTACTGTCCGAAAATTCACGGCTGGGGATGGAACGGCGGTTCGGGGGTGCCGCCAGTCGAGACTCGAATGAGCAAAACCTGTTGGGCAGGATAGGCCTGTGAATACTCTGCAACTCTCTGCCTGGCCGGGTGGCTCAACCGCAACCAGCAACTCGTCATCGAATATCTCCAAGAAGAGGTGAAGGTCCTCCGGGAACAGTTGGACAAAAAACCACGATTCTCCGATGAACAGCGCC
>JANXQE010000130.1 GCA_025356925.1 Limisphaerales bacterium
CGGATACCCTCCCATCCACACGTCAAACCCGTGCTGCAGGCAATCGCCGCGGTCACGCATCACACCAAACCAGCGATAGAGAAGAGAACCGGATGCCTCCACAGAAGAAGCCGCCCGAAGCGTCTGATTAGGAATGGCCCACCGCGTAACATCGACACGAAACTCTTTTCCTGGGACTGAGGTTCATAGGTTACCGCTTGTATGTCAAGGCGTCTTTTAAACGGCTCAAAACCGCCGTCATGATGTCGTCGAAAGTCAAAAATCAGACGCAAACGGCAATCGGGCAGTTACATTAAAAAAGAACCTTCGGGGAGCTCTATGACAAGAGGGGCTGGCGCGTGCATGCGTGGGTGATGAGGCATATCTCGGTGGCCGCGTGCTGGAATTGGGGGTGAAGCAGGGCCGGCAAGAACTGGCGGCGGAGTGGCAGGCGGTTGAGCGGGGCTGGTATCTGGCGGATGCTGCGTTGCGGGAACGTCTGCTGCTCGCTTCTGTCAACAGCAATGAACCATGTTATCGGCTTGATCGCTGCATGACCCCCCGGCTGCCGTATCAGCGGTCTAGTTCAAGGGATATGTTCTGTAGCTTCAATTAATGCGGAGTCGATGAAGTTGTTTCCTTAAGAATTGAAGGGATCACTCCGTTTTTGTATTCACGACTCAGCATATTTCGGATGGGATTCTGTCCCGAACTTCAGTTCCGGGCGCAAGGCCGTATCACCCGTTGCTCATTCATACCGCAGCGCTACCATCGGATCGATTTTCGCGGCACGACGAGCCGGGATATAGCAGGCCAGCAACGCCACGACGCAAAGTGACAACGTCACCGTGACAAAAGTTAGCGGATCCGTAGGCCCGACGTTGAAAAGCACGCTGGTTAAAACCCGGGTCAGAGCAAAGGATCCCAAAAGTCCGATAAACGCCCCGATGAGGACTAACCGCATGCCTTGCCCCACCACGAGATTGAGAACCTCGAATCGCTGGGCGCCCAGAGCCATGCGCACGCCAATCTCTCTTTGCCGCTGAGTCACAGTGAATGACAAAAGGCCATAAAGCCCGATGATGGCCAAAACCAGGGCCAGAACGGCGAACCCTCCAAGCAGGCCGAGATTGAGTCTATCAGGCGCAACGTTATGGTCGCGCATTTCTTTCATGGTGTAGATTCCGAAAATGGGTAGCGCCGGGTCCAACTGAGAAACCGGCTGGCGCATCGTAGCTAGCATGGCGGCGGGTTCGCTCGTTGTCTTGACCACCACAGCCATGATCCCGACCGGTTGCTGATACATGGGAAAATAGGCCTGCACCAGGCCGCCCTGCTCGCTTAAGCGATTCTCTTTAATGCGTCCGACCACACCCACTATGGTCATCACCGGCTGTTTCTCGCGTTCGCCCCAGGGAAGCCGGACGCGCTGGCCGAGTGGATTTTGGTTGGGCCAATAGCGCTTGGCGAATTCTTCATCGATAATTATCGAGTCGAGCCCGGCGCCCCAATCAGTACCGGATGAAGCGCCCCGCAGGTGCTCTCGATCGTCCTGTTCCGTAAAATCACGTCCTTGAAGCAGCGGAATGCCCATGGCCTGGAAGTAATCGGGCGCAATGAGATGAACTTGCAACGAGGGTTGGAGATGAGGCGGCGGTTCGGGTCTTCCTTCAATCAGGAAGAGCATATTCCAACCGCCTTCATGCAGGGGAATTGAATTCCGTGAGGCAAGGCTCACGGCGCGCACACCTGGCAGTGCCCGCAGTTTTTCGCGCAGACCTTGGCAAAAAAGAATCTTCTGCTCATCCGTTTGATACTTATCGTCAGGGAAGTTGATATCGAACGTCAAAACGCGGTCAACGACAAAGCCAGGATTAACTTGCAAGAGTCGATGAAAGCTCAGCAGTAGCAGTCCGGCACCGACCAGGAGAACGAAAGTCAGGGCCACTTCGGCAATGACCAGCCCTTGCCGCAACCCCGCACGACCGGTTGTGGTCCCGCGCCCGGTTTCCTTTAGAGTGCCCTGCAAATCGATCCGGCGCGCAGCCCACGCCGGGGCAAGGCCGAACAAGGTGCCGGTGACCACCGCCACCAGGCCTGAGAACAGAAGCACGCGCAGGTCAAGGCTGATTTCGTCCGCGCGCGGCATATTCTCGCCGGCAAGCGCGGTCACGACCCAGAGGGCGCCTTTGGCGAAAAGCATGCCCACGATCGCGCCCAGCAGCGCGAGCAACCCGCTCTCCGCGAGTAATTGTCGCGTAATTCGCCATTGGCCCGCTCCCATTGCTCCGCGCACAGCCATTTCTTTCTCGCGGGCCGCCGCGCGCGCGAGCAAAAGGTTGGCGACGTTGGCGCAAGCAATCACCAACACAAAACTGACCGCCCCGAGGAGAATCCAAAGTGCGCGGCGGACGTTTCCAACCTGGTTGTCCAATAATCTGTCGACCTCCACACGCCGGGTCTTGTTGGACTCCGGGTATTGTTGTTCCAAGCGAACAGCGACAACATCCAAATTGGCTCGCGCCTTTTCCAGAGTGACTCCCGGTTTGAGACGCCCCAATCCGAACATTCCAGGATGATTGTCTCGCTTCTGCCAGCTTGACTGGGCGGAATAAGGACCCAACGGCACCCAGACGTCAGCTTTGTTGGGAAATTCAAAACCCGCGGGCATGACTCCCAAGACCGTACAAGGATTCCCATTGAGATGGATCGTTTTATTTAGAATTCCGGCCTGACTGCCGAATCGATTCTGCCAAAGTGTGTGGCTGATCACGGCTGCCGGCGGGGAACCCGGCTTATCTTCGTCTTCGCGGAAAACCCTCCCGATTTCCGGTTGCGTCCGCAAAGCCGCAAACGCATCTGCTGACATCAGCGCCCCCTCCAGCCGGACAGGCTCGCCTTCGCCCGTGAGTGTGAAACTGTTCCCGCTGTAAACCCCAAATTTTTCAA
>JANXQE010000417.1 GCA_025356925.1 Limisphaerales bacterium
TGATGATCGGAGGCGAAAAAGACATCGTGAAACATCTTGATCCTATCTTCGACACGCTCGCGCCCGGCATGGGGGAGATCCCTCGCACACCCGGTCGCGAGGTGCTGAGAGGCACCGCCGAACAGGGCTATTTGCATTGCGGCCCGAATGGCGCAGGTCATTTCGTTAAGATGATTCACAACGGCATCGAATACGGCATGATGGCCGCCTATGCCGAAGGCCTGGGCGTGCTGAAATCCGCAAACGCCGGGAACCAAACAACTGAAACGGATGCGGAGACGACGCCGTTGCGCAATCCGGAACACTATCAATATGAGCTCAACCTGGCCGACGTCGCCGAGGTGTGGCGACGCGGGAGCGTGATCGCCTCCTGGCTGCTGGACCTGACGGCGAGCGCGCTCACCGCGGACCCGAGACTCTCGCAGTTCACCGGCCGCGTCTCCGATTCTGGCGAGGGCCGCTGGACCATCAAAGCCGCGATTGACGAGGGTGTGCCAGTGCCCGTGCTGACCACCGCGCTCTACGAGCGTTTTGCCTCGCGCGGAGAAGCGGACTACCAGGACAAACTGCTGTCCGCAATGCGTTTTGGGTTTGGCGGACATCTGGAAAAAATAGCGGACAAAAAGCCATGAGCGTTAACGCCACCCATTCCGATACTTTGGTATTTTTCGGGGCCACTGGCGATCTCGCCTACAAGAAAATCTTCCCTGCTTTGCAGGCGATGGTGAAGCGCGGCACGCTTAATGTCCCGGTAATCGGCGTGGCCAAGGCGGGTTGGAACCTGGATCAACTCAAGGCTCGTGCTAAAGATAGCCTCGAAACCCACGGCGGCCTGGACCCAGCAGCCTTCGACCGCCTGTGCCAATTGCTTCATTACGTGGACGGCGATTATAACGAGGCAGCGACATTCGAAGCCCTTCGCCGGGAGCTTGGCTCCGCTGAGCGGCCCGCGCATTACCTTGCCATCCCACCCGCCGCATTCGGCGCGGTCGTCGAACAACTTTCACGGACGAGTTGCACAGAAAAGGCCCGGGTCATCATTGAGAAACCCTTCGGTCGCGACCTGGCCTCCGCCCGAACTCTCAATCAGATCCTGCTCAAAACCTTCGACGAGAAATCGATTTTCCGTATCGATCATTACCTCGGCAAGCAGCCCGTCCACAGCATGCTGTTCTTCCGTTTTGCCAATAGCATGCTCGAGCCCTTCTGGAACCGCACCCATGTTGAAAGCGTGCAGATCACCATGGCGGAGGAATTCGGCGTTCAGGGCCGCGGAGGATTTTACGAACAGGTTGGGACCGTCCGGGACGTGGTGCAGAACCATCTCTTCCAGGTGCTGGCGAACCTGGCGATGGAACCACCGATCCGCACCGACAGTGAATCAATCCGCGACGAGAAGGTCAAAGTGCTGAAGGCCATCCCGCCGTTGGATGCGAAGAACCTGATACGCGGTCAGTTCAAGAGTTACCGCAACGAGCCGGGGGTGGCACCTCACTCGACGGTGGAAACGTTTGCAGCACTCAAACTGCATATCGATTCCTGGCGTTGGCGCGGAGTTCCCTTCTACATCCGGGCCGGCAAATGCCTGGCGGTCACCTGCACCGAAATCCAGATTCGTTTGCGTCAGCCGCCGACGATGTATAAACACTACGACCTCGCATCGAATTACGTCCGGTTGCGAATCAGTCCCGACGTTGTGTTGGCACTCGGGTTTAACATCACGTCGCCGGTGAGGGAATCGGTGAGCGAGTCCTCGGAATTGTTGGCGAGCCGCCATCCTTGTGCCCAGGAGATGGACGCGTACGAACGGGTGCTCAGTGACGCAATGGTGGGAGATGCTACTTTGTTCGCCCGCGAAGATTATGTCGAGGAAGCCTGGCGGATTGTTGATCCGGCGCTGAAAGCCGCCACGCCGGTTTATGAGTACGAGCCCAGGACCTGGGGGCCGACAGAAGTCGAAAGGGTCACGCCAACCGGCGGCTGGCAGAATCCGCTACTGAGCTCTTAGAAGCTGGCGATGGAAGACGAGCTGCGCTTAACGTGCGAGCGCGAGGATCATGGGCAAATCAGTTCATCTCGTGTTGGCGCGCCAGGCATAACCAGGTCTGGAGGTCCGGAATCCTTTTGTCGCTATCGAAAATGAGCCAATTAGTTGCGTGTGTTCAAAACGGTTGCTTTTTCTTGCGTCAAAACTTTCTTTCGCGCAACGTTTCCCGGGTTTGATAGGCCAAAACCAAGTAACCCTCGACTTGGCAAGAAAGCCAAATCTGCCGCAAGCCCATCGACAGGTGGCAGAGACACCGGCTGCACTCGGTTCCCAATGGTCCACGAGCGCCGTCGGGGTATAGAGAGTTAGCGACAATAATAAAAAGAAATTATGGCCAATATACATTTAATCGGCGGTGAGAAGGGCGGCGTGGGCAAATCCCTCGTGGCTCGAATCCTTGCCCAATATCTGATCGACAAGCAACTCCCCTTCCTCGGTTTTGACACCGACCGCTCGCACGGGGCGCTGATGCGATTCTATGCCGGATTTGCTTCACCGGTGCTGGTGGATCGTTATGAGACCCTCGACCGCATCGTCGAGGCGGCAGTCGAGCAACCGGACCGTCGGGTGCTGGTCGACTTGGCGGCGCAGACGCAAGAATCACTGGCGAAATGGATGGACGATTCCGCTGTTCTCGAACTGGCTGAAGAGGTCGGATTCGGGCTCTATTATTGGCATGTTATGGACGCCGGGAAAGACTCGGTCGACCTGTTGGCGAAATTGCTCGATCGTTTCGGAAAACGTGTCCGCTATGTGCTGGTGCTGAACGAATTGCGAGGGAATGATTTTAGCATTCTTGAAAAATCCGGCGAGGCAGCCCGAGCGCTGGCATTGGGGGCGCATATCGTTTCCATCAAACGCTTGAACGAAGGGGCCATCCAAAAGATCGATGCCACCAGCAGCAGCTTCTGGGCGGCGCAAAACTCCGCCGACAAGGAGAGCACCGGTCTAGGCTTGATGGATCGCCAGCGGGTAAAAACCTGGCTGCGCAGCGCTTACCAGGAGATCGACGTCGTGGGCGTCTGATCGGCAAACGCGACTTCCTGGCCGACACCGGGCGGCAGGATTTTCAGCGCGACCACTCGGTCGAGTTGCTTTTGCCGAGCCTTGTAGACGGCGCCCATAGCGCCTTTGCCCATCAGTTCCAGAATCTCGAGTTGCGGAAAAAGCGGCGCCAACTCGGCCACACCAGGCGGATTAAAGCCGAGCTGTTTGCCCTGGGTAAGCGTATCGACAGCAACCCCCTGGCGAAGTAGGCAGGCAGGGCAAAGATCGCCCAGTGTACCGCTGGGGAGCGGCGTGCCGCATTGTTGACATTTGCTTCCTTCGGGCATCGCCGGGCCTGAGTATATCGTTTCCATACCCTCCTCAGAAGCAAAACCGGCAAAACGCCACCGGAAAAATGAAACCGGTGCCGACGGCGCAACTCCAAACTGCCACACAAGCCCCAAAGATCACGATTGCACCGCAGAGCCACTTTGTCCTGCCCCAGGCCTTTCTGCACCGTGGCCAGGTGCACGAAGATCACGGCCTCGTCCTCGCCCGCCGCCTGGCCCATCTTGACGGTGGCTTCCTTCAGCGAGGCCAGCGCGTCCTGGTCGCGGCCCTGCTTGTGCAAGGTCCAGCCCAG
>JANXQE010000203.1 GCA_025356925.1 Limisphaerales bacterium
CGTACGTCTGGGAACGGGTAGAAAAGAGGGAGCCTACCTGCTGGCGGGCGTATTGGCTGTGGTTCTTCAGTTTCTCGCCCATAAATCATTAGTTTATTCGTTTCCTATTATCGTCGCAGCATTGACATTTCCTCCGTCCGGAACCACGACTCCTCGCTGGAAACTTGCCCTTGCCTGGTTGGTCGGTGCTCTCCTAACATTTCTTGCGCTTCGTGCCTTGTACGGAGCAGCAGGGCTCTGGGGAGGCTATCTGGATGGTGGACGGGGAATGTCGAATCTTGCGTTTGGCAGCTCCCGTTTCGCTCCCTGGATCACCCTCGGTCGTCTTTTGTCGCAGACACCATTGTTGCTTGCGTTGGTGGTCGCGGCCTTATGCGCCCTGGTCGCGAATGCGGCACAATGCTACCGGCGTGTTCTCACTTGGGAGGGATATCTGCCCGAAGCATGCCTTTTCCTTATTTCACTCGCCGGGCTTGCAGCGAACCCGACTCCATTTCCCTACAACCTCATCCATGTAGTACCGTACGGATTTCTCCTCGCGTTTCGTTACTCTTCAACACTGATGGAGCACTTGGACGATCGAAAATTGCTGCTCCCTTTGTACGGTGCAGTTCTACTTTTTGCCCACATTGTCCCCTTCGCAATGGTAACGAGCAGGCACGAGCATTGGCTGAACTATCGGCAGGAACAGGTGATGCGGTTGGCCGAAAATGTCACCGACCCGATTCGGGACCCAGTTTACGATGCCATCGGATTGATACCGACGCGGCCGCTCATGGACCCTCGAGCATTCCTTCATAGCTTAAACATCGACAGATTTATCCACGGCACCGGCCCTCAGATCCGCGAAATGCTTGCTGCCAACCCTCCCGCGGTCTTCATTCCCAGCTACCGTACGGATTGGTTACCGGAAGCGGATCACGACTTTATTCGGGAGCGGTACGTTTCGGTGGCGGATGATTTTTGGGTGCTGGGGAAAGTGCTGCCCGTGGGCGGCGACACGTTCGAGATTTACCATCCGGGACGGTACCGGATCTCGACTTTGAAAGGCTCGGATCTCGCCGACACTTACCCGTCCGGGATGAAAGGCGTGATGACTCCGGAGGATCCTGGAGACATTAGCGGAACAATCGATGGAATCCCTATCTCGAAGCGACCGGTCGAACTTGCAGTCGGGCAGCATCGGATCGAATGCGCAACAAACTGCCAGCCCGCGGTCGTTTGGATGGGGCCACGATTAGACCGGGTGCACCGGCTCGGGCCCGGTGACCATCGGGCACTCTTCGTTAATTGGTACTGAGGACGGCGTTCGGAGCCGCCTGGCCTCAGTGGCTGTGCCCGCAGCCGCAGCCGTGGCCGCAGGAACCGCCGCCCATTTCGTCCTCGGTCGGCAAGCGCCCGAGCTCCAGCGTTTTGTTGACGTACTGCTGAACGGACTGCTGGACCTGGTGAAGTTCTTCTTGGGCGTCCAAAAAGCCACTGGCGACAGGATTCTTCATCAGCCCTTCCCGGTACTTCTCGAATTCAGCGATCTCGTCGGCACCCAGAGCAATCGACATTTGTTGCTTTTGCTGCAGCGCCTCGCCCTTGCTGACCAGGGTATCGTACTGAGCCCGCGTTTCTTCGTCGGCCATGAAGGCGTCGATGCGCTGGCGGATCGATTGCATGGTCGACTGTTCCAGGATTGTTTGGCAGAGTTCCCGCGTTTTCTGCATTACCGGCGTTTCTTCGATCGTCGTTTGCATATTCAATTTGGTTTCAAATACCGCGCGGGCATCTCTGCCGTTGGACGCGTCAGTGCCACAATACACCACATCCATCGCAAAAATGCAAACCACGCCTTCTTCGGGCAAACCCGCCGAGCTCCGGCGGGTTCCCCGATCCTTGCCAATTTTTGGTTGGATTAATTCGCGATCGCGCCGCGTCAGGGCACGAGGCCTGCAACTCCTGAACGGCTGCAGTTCGGAACGATACCTGACCATTCCACTAATGTTACACAAAATTGCGCTTGCCTAATCCAATGCCTTGATCGAAATTCTTGTCATTCAACGGAATCAAATTTAACGAATCTCTTTACCCTCTTTACCAATTATGGGACGCATTTATAACAACATCGTTGAGACGGTCGGACGGACGCCTCTGGTCCGACTGAATCGTGTAACGCAAGGAGTTGCTGCCACCGTTCTGCTAAAGTGCGAGTTTTTTAATCCGCTCGGGAGCGTCAAGGATCGAATCGGCATGTCAATGATTGACGATGCCGAACGGCGGGGTGTGCTGAAAAAGGAAACGATCATCATCGAACCAACCAGCGGTAACACGGGCATCGCGCTCGCGTTTGTGGCGGCCGCAAAGGGCTATCAACTGATCCTGACCATGCCGGAAACGATGTCTTTAGAGCGCCGGACCCTCCTGGCGATGCTCGGGGCCAAACTGGTTCTGACTCCCGGGACCGAAGGCATGAAAGGGGCAATTGCCAAAGCCGAACAGTTGGCGAAAGAGACTCCGAACTCCTGGATCCCTCAACAGTTCGACAACCCAGCCAACCCGGAAATCCATCGCCAAACTACCGCGGAGGAAATCTGGCAGGACACGGATGGGAACGTGGACATTCTGATATCTGCGGTCGGCACGGGCGGGACGATCACTGGCTGCTGCGAGGTGATCAAGCCGCGCAAACCTTCATTTCAAGCCATCGCCGCCGAGCCGAAGGATTCGCCCGTGATTTCGCAGGCACTAGCCGGGCAACCCCTAAAACCAGGACCTCATAAAATCCAGGGGACGGGCGCTGGGTTCATCCCCAAGAACCTCCACTTGAAAGATTCGAAGGGTAACCCGCAGATCATCGAATGCATCCAGGTGACCAATGACGATGCCTTTAGCATGGCTCGGCGATTGGCAAAGGAGGAAGGCATTTTGGTGGGCATTTCCTCCGGCGCTAACGTGTGGGCTGCGCTGGAGGTGGCTAAGCGTCCTGAGAACAAAGGAAAAATGATCGTCACGATCGCCTGCTCGACTGGCGAACGTTATTTGAGCACGCCTTTGGCGGCCGAGGCGCGAGCGCAGGTAGGAGGATGACAGGGCCGCATCAGCGCAGCGGTGCTGGGCTAAACCAGGGGTTGCGGCCCTGAAATCCGAAACCCGAAGTCCGAATTTAGCCGCTCAAAAGTACGGCGAAGCGCTCCGGCTGGATTCGCCAACACCCGTTGTCCGCCACGTTGCTGCGGGCAAGAATGCCCGCGCGCCGGAACGGGGCAATGCCGAGAGGCGCCTGCTGGTCGGGGACCTTGGAAAAAAAAGAGTTGCGCCCCCCGCGGTTTACCGGTATTTAGTAGATATATCGAAGGTCTGAAGCTGTGGCAGTAAGTCAGTGTCCTGTCAACTAACGCAGCGGCTTCCCAAAATTCAAAGTTCTAAGTGGTTTTCGGGGATTGATTCTAAAGCCTTCGAGATACACACACACACAACAGTATGAGCACAGCAACCAAAAACGAGAATAACAACAACCCAGCCGCCGCCGTTGCGGGTTCGGGTTACCTGGAGATCTCCGAAAAGGGGTTCGGCTTCCTTCGAACCTCGGAGAACCATTTCCACCCGAAACCGACCGACATCTTCGTGACCCCAGACACGATCAAGCGCAGTTTCTTGCGGGAAGGCAGCCTGGTCGAGGGCCCCACCCAGCCGCCGCATCGAGGCAACAGCCCGCAGCTAAAGTCGGTCGATCGTGTCAATGGGATGCTGTTCGACGACTACACCAAGTCGCTCCGGTTCGAAAACCTGACCACCATCGATCCTATCGAGAAATATCGGCTCGAGACCAGCCCGGACCTAATCGAAACCCGCGTCATCGATATGGTCACGCCGCTGGGCAAAGGCACCCGCGGGCTCATCGTCGCGCCGCCGCGCACCGGCAAGACTACGATTCTCAAGCAACTCGCCAATGCCATCACCGCCAATCATCCGGAGGTGCACGTCCTGGTGCTGCTGATTGATGAGCGGCCCGAGGAAGTTACTGACTTTCAACGCTCCGTTAAGGCGGAAGTGGTGGCATCGTCCAACGATCAGGATCTCGAAACCCACGTGCGTTTATCGCGGTTCATGATCGAACGTTGCCGGCGCATGGTCGAGGCCGGGAAGGATGTCTTTGTGTTGCTGGATTCCATCACTCGCGTCGCTCGGGCTTACAACAGCGTTCACGGCGGCAGCGGGCGCACCATGACTGGTGGTGTGGATGCTCGCGCCTTGGAAATTCCGCGGAAGATGTTCGCGTCCGCGCGAAAAATCGAAGAGGGAGGCTCCTTGACCATCCTGGCCACCGCACTGGTGGATACCGGTTCGCGCATGGACGAATTGATTTTCCAGGAGTTCAAGGGCACGGGCAACATGGAACTGGTGCTGGACCGGAAGTTGTCGGAACGCCGTTTGTTTCCGGCGCTGGACATTCCGAAGAGCGGCACGCGCAAGGAGGAGAAACTTTTCGCCCCGAAAAACCTCGAATCCATCCGCAAACTCCGGCGCATGATGGTGGACTTGAATCCCGTTGAG